>JAIVYO010000096.1:0-3995 GCA_048635405.1 Campylobacterales bacterium
GAACAAAATGACACCGGAAGGAACCGAAAAAGGCCTGGACTATCTCCGCCAGGCAATCGAAAAAGACCCGGATAATGATTGCGGTGAAGGCGGATGGTATTACTGGGCGCTTGACAATTCCAATAATGTGCCTGACAACTCCAACACAGGATATGCCGTTCTTGGCCTGGCTTATGCGGAGGATTTCGGAAGCACAGTACCTCAATGGGTCAAGACTGAGTTGAACGCGTTTGTGACATGCATCCAGGACCCTGTAAATGGGGATGCAAATGACGGAGGTTCATGGTACCGCAACATTAACGACACCAGCATATCTATAGGCACCAACATCCTGAAGACAGGAAATCTCATCTTTGAGATGGCATTTGTAGGTGATGCACCAAATGAGTCAAGGGTTACTGACGCAACAGACTATCTTGCAAGGCACTGGAATGACACAAGTGGTACTAACCAGCCGCCAGGATGGAACGGCACTCCTGCCCAATACCATGCGATGTTCACAGCGATGAAAGGCCTTGAGTTCATGGGCATAGACACATTTAACGGGATAGACTGGTATGAGGACTTCTCCGATGTGATTGTTGCCCAGCAGCAGGCAGACGGTTCATGGAATGATTCGTCAGGAAGAGGAAACCCGACAATCATAACTGCTTGGGCTCTTCTTACTCTTGAGAAGGCATCTCCTGAGACTCCGAGAATTCCGGTTTTTGTCGACATAAAACCCAGCTCCTGCCCAAACCCTATCAACACAAAGAGCAATGGCCTCCTTCCTGTAGCAATCCTAGGCACTGAAGACTTCGATGTCACAACAATTGACCCGGCTTCAATCCAGATGAGGTTGAACACTGAAGATCCAGACGAGGAAGGAGTAGATCCAATCCGATGGAACTATGAAGATGTTGCCACACCATTTGAGGGAGAGCTTTGCGACTGCCATGACCTGAACGGCGACGGCTATATGGATCTGACACTCAAGTTCGATACTCAGGAAGTTGTTGCACTCAGCCTGGAAGATCATAAAGGAGAAACCCTTCCGCTAACAATAACAGGCAATCTCAAGGAAGAATCTGGTGGGACAGCGATTGAAGGTCAGGACTGTGTATGGGTTCTGGAGACCGCAAAAGGAAAGAATAAGTAAATCTTTCCCTTTTTTTTCTTTTTTTAATTTTATAAAATACTTAAATTTTTCTTAATTCTTCCTCAACACATACCCATAATAGTATATCTCCTCTGTGCTACCCCATTTCTTAAATCCGAAAAAGTCTTCACATTTAATTATCCGAAATTCCGCCTTTTTAAACACAGGCTCAATCTCTTCTTTTGAATAGTTCTTGAAAGGAAGATTTATTCCTTCGGCAAACGTCTTTGGAACTGTAATGGCAAAGACACCGTCAGCTTTCAGCACTCTGTTGACCTCCTTAAACAGTGCCAGAGGGTCCTGTATAAACTCCATGACTCCTGTAAGGACGGCAGCATCAAACTTATTGTCTTCTACTTCTAACGGAATCTCCAGATTCTGGCATATAAGCTTCTCAAAAGAATATTTTCGTGATTCTTCAATCATCCCTGGTGCGATATCAATTCCAGTGACCATATATCCCCTCTTGATGAATTCTACAGAACTAAGGCCTGTGCCGCATCCAAGATCAATTATTTCTGCATTTTTCAGATTTAGCTCATCAATAACAGCCAAAGCCATCTTCTTATATGCAGTGTATCTTGAATCCACAGTTTTCTTATCATACTCTTTAGCGCCATCAGAATATTCTTTGATAATTTCTTCAGGTGTCATAGTTTTCATATTATCTAATTATTTAAAAAAAGTTATATAATCAAGGCAAAGAATAATCAGGCAAAATAATAGTATTATTGAATCTAAAGATATACATGGCGACATTCAAACATAGAAAATATTTAAACTTGTTTAGTGATACTAAATGTAAAGGGGTAAAAGTCTAACCAAATTTTGAACATTACCGAAAAACTACTTTTACTTTGTAAAAATATTTTGATATGATAGACAGAGGTGCTTCAAGATGAAACCTGCATGTGCGCTTTGCAAAAATGTGCTGGATTGCTATCTGAAAAACGTAGATTGTTTTGGCAGGAAAGATGAGATGAAGAAGCTCTATACTGATGAGACAGATAAAAAGATGAATAGAATCTCAACAGAGATAGAAGCTGAAAGACCTTATACAACAGTGACCAGATTAGAAGAGATTATAGAGTTCAGCCAGAGGATGGGATATAAGAAGATAGGGATTGCATTTTGTTCCGGACTGAAAAAGGAAGCTGAAATATTGCACAAAATTCTTGAGAGGGAGTTTGAGGTATTTTCTGTTTGCTGTAAGATGTGCAGCATAGACAAGCCAGAGCTTGGCTTGCCGAGGATAAAATGGTTAGACACAGCGAATAAGCACGAAGCCATGTGCAATTCAATCGGTCAGGCAACGATTCTTAATGAAAGCAAGACAGACATTAACATAGAAGTAGGATTATGTATAGGGCATGATATGATATTTCAGAAACATTCAAAAGCGCCGGTTACAGTATTTCTTGTCAAAGACAGGAAACTGTCTCATAACACGGCAGGCAGCTTGGATAGTGTTTATTACAGAAAATATGTCTTCGGGCTGAAAAAGGTAAAGCGCGGTTAAGAGAAATTATGATTGAAAAGAAGATAATATATTTTGAGAATAACAGTGCAATGATTTATGTCAGGTTTTGTTGCAGACACATATTCTGATTCTCCTGAATTGCTGAAATTTTTATATCTTTTCCTAACAATAATTATGCATGGCAAAAAAGGTATGGCTCCGCTGGTTCGCAAGGGAATACAGTGTCCAGTACTGCGAGATTGCGATAAGGACTATCGGTCCACGGACAGATAGCATCTTTCCAGGAAATCTTGAAGAGGACCTTATCTTTGCCCCGGAGAACAATAACGCTGTCTGCTATATAGAAAAGAGTGCCAAGAAAAGCTTTGTAGATGCCTGCGTCAGGATGTTCGGCACTGATATGGAAAGCCTGAATAGCTTTATCACATTGTTCCATTCTTTAGGAAAGCAGTATCTTGATGTTTCAAAAAAACATGTCAGGTACAAATGCCGATCTTAAGCTTGTGAAAGCTGACAATATACATATCACGTTAAGATTTCTCGGAAATATTACAACTACTATGGTTGAGAAGATTTCTGAAGAATTAAAGAAGATACAATTTTCACCGTACAAATAGATTTCGCATTACCAGAAAGATTTGATTTAACTTACATGAATAAAGACAATCAAGAAGAAAGACCGATTATGGAAGGACAAAACCACACTGAACCTGAATTCTCGCGTGTGATTCATCTTCGGCCGCGTTATTTCCGGTTATGTACCGATCCGGGTATCGAAGAGGCCGAGAAAAACTATCGTTACAGGCACTTGAATTGGCACATTCCGCTAAACGAAATAGCCTTGGTCTGTCTTGATGTATGGAATTACCATTTTTCGGCCGATACGCTGAAGCGCATCGAGGATATCACAACAAACAAGATTGTTCCGTTAGTCAAAGCCTGCCGCAAGGAAGGCTTACAGGTGATTCATGCGCCAGCCAGTTCCGTTGCACAAAAACATCCCAATTGGGTAGGGATTATCTCTGAAGACCAAAAGCCTCAACCAGAGTGGCCGAATTCTCCTGTCTGGCCCCCTGAGGATTTTCGTAAGAAAAAAGGGCGATATATTCACTATGCTCGGCCACACGAACCTCAAGAGAAACAGCGAAATCGCCACCGCCAGGGAAAGCGGGATTTTCACCCCACGGTGAGGCCGATAGGCAACGAAGCAGTAGTTCTGAACGGGGAAGAGCTTCACCGACTGTGTAATCAGCGTGGTATACTGTTCCTTCTCTATGTAGGTTTCAACACAAACGCTTGTATTGTCATGCGTGATTATGGAGTGTGGACAATGCATTCAAGGGGATATGAAATCATTCTAGTAAGATCGGAAGAGCG
>JAIVYO010000097.1:0-3985 GCA_048635405.1 Campylobacterales bacterium
GCAAAAAGCAATGGTTCTTGCAAGGAATGCGCCTTTAATTGAATCGGAAGAGTCTATAGTTGATGGATTTGTTTGGATTTTTGCTATTATTTTATTGTTGTCCATAATTGTTGCGGGATATGAGAAACGAGATATAATACGAAAATATATAGTAAAATCTGAGTTAACTGATTTGCAAAAAATCAAATTAATTGAAAAATATCTTGATAAAATACACCCAATTATTGTAAGATATAAAGCAGAGGGCAAGCTTGGTGAAATGTATATGACAAGGCTTATTGGAATTGAGGCTGAAATGGATGAAGCAAAAAGTATGCTAAATCGAAAAGACCCGCTTGCAACTCAAAAGATACAGGATATTGTGAATGCATTGTTCAGGTTTAAAAAAGAGGTTGTACAGAGCATTTTTGATTCAAGTGAAAAATAAGTTATTAAATTTTTTTGAAAGGTAAGATTTAAATAGTTAAGATTCAATTGCATAAGCAATATTCTTGCCAAGCTTTGGAATGTTTCGCGGTTTATCTCTATGTTTGATGCCGGTTCCGGGAAGGCTGAGCTTAATGATCTTGATAAGTGGATTCGGTCTGAAGTCTCGCGGCTTGTGAAGCTTGCAGACAGGGAGTATGCGAAATACAATTTCCATAAGCCTATGGTTGAGATAAAGCATTTCATCTGGGAGACTTTCTCATCGCATTATCTTGAGCTTGTGAAGAACAGGGCGTATAATTTTGAAGGAAAGTTTTCTTTGGAGGAGCAGAGGGGTGCTGTTGCGACGCTGAAATACTGCCTTGAGACCGTGCTTAAGGTCGTCTCTCCTGTGATTCCTTTTTTGAGTTACAAGGTGTATATGGAGCTTAAGGGCGATGATGTGCATGAGGTTGAGTTTCCTGCTGCTGAGATGGTGGCCAAGACTGTTCTTGCTACAGATGATATTGTCGCTCTGAACGGTGCTGTGTGGAAGGCGAAAAAGGATGCAGGGCTTTCATTGAAGAGTGAGGTGTCTGAGGTTGTTATGCCTTCTATCTTCAAGGGTGTCGAAAAAGAGATAATGCTGACGCATAATGTTAAGAAGATTAAGTATGGGAAGGGTGTAGGAGTTAAGGTTTGAAAAAGAAAAAGAGAAAATGTTGAAGAAAAATAAAATAGATTAAAGAAAAATTAAAAAGTTGGTTCTAGACCATCTTTAATCCTTTCCTTATTTAAATGATCACGTGTTTCTTTAGAATCGGATATTTCGGTGTATGCTAAATTTAGTTCATTGTATTTTGTAATAGCTAAATACCTGATTGATGCAAGGGTTTCTATATATTCTGTTGGTTTTGTACCTTTGCTTTTAGATACATTATCTATTGCATTCTTTTTAAATGCGTCATAAGCTCCTGTTTCAAGTTCTTTAAGCATGATTTTTGCAATCTTTTCACTTGAAGTTATCTTTAGAATCATTTTGTATACTTCTTCATCAAGATTTTTCTCATAAGGTATCTTCTTTAGGTCTGTGTCTATTTTATTAAGGGTATCTTTTAGAGATACTATATTAGTAAGTTTTGTTTTACCCCTTATTTCATACTTTTCAATATAATAATTATTGAATACATCTTTAGCTTCAAGTGCTGCTTCTTTATAATAAGCTTCTACGTCATCTATTGTTTTTTCGTCACGCCCAATTTTTTTGTTAATAAAGCTTCTTTCATTGTTCATATTTGATACGGCTGTTTTATTAATGTCTTTTAAGGCCATTTCTTTAAAGCCCTTTACTAATGCATTTTCATTCAAAGTATCAATTGTTGGAATATCATTTTCTTCTGTTGCATTCATATTATCACCCTCCGTTAAGTGATTAACTATAAAGTAGTAGCAAATCTTTATAAAACTTTCTTTTTTAACAGTGTTTTTGAGATTCCATAAACATTTATAAAGATATCCTTGCAACTTTAGATATCATTATCAGCTCGCAAGACTACTTAGGTAGGAGAGAGCTTGTTCTGTGATTGGCATGAAATTTGACTTGAAAAGAAAGATTCAGGAATGGAAGCGGGTGCTTAGCATAACCAAGAAGCCGTCGAGAGGCGAGTTTTCGGCGTCTGCGAAAATCACAGGCATCGGCATGCTGATGATAGGGCTTATCGGGTTTCTGATATACCTGTTCGGCAAGCTGACAAATATATTTTAAGAGTGGTCTATTATGATATTTACTGTTCGCACTACTGTAGGACGGGAGAAGACAGCCATAGATTCCATAAATGTTAAGGTCGGCGGGACTTCAGGGCCTATAAAGGCTGTCATGAGCCCGGCAGAGCTTAAGGGCTATATTTTTGTTGAAGGCGATGATGAGGAATCTATAGTGGAAGAACTGCGCAGCGTGCCTCATGTCAAAGGGCTTATCAGAAAACCTGTTGATATAGAGCAGCTGGAAAGCTTCTTTACGCAAAAGATAGAAGTTGTTACATTTAAGGAAGGCGACCTTGTGGAAGTCATAGGCGGGCCTTTCAAGAAAGAGAAGGCAAAGGTTACAAGGATAAATGACCAGAAGGGCGAGGCAAAGGTAGAGCTTGTCGATGCCACTGTGCCTATACCTATAACTATCAAGCTTGACCTTTTGAAGAAAATAAATAATTGATTTGTTGATATATCATGGGAACAAAGACGATTGAGACACTTGTGGATGCCGGGAAGGCTTCAGCAGGACCGCCTTTAGGGCCGGCTTTAGGACCTATGGGCGTGAACATCGGTGATGTTATCAGTGCTATAAATGATAAGACAAAGGATTTTTCAGGCATGAAAGTGCCGGTCAAGGTCATAATAGATGAGGACACAAAAGATTTCAAGATAACTGTCGGAACTCCTCCGACTTCGCAGCTTATCAAGAAAGAGATAGGTATAGAGAAAGGGGCGCACAAGCCTGGCGAAGAGCTTATAGCTGATATGAAGATTGAGCAGGCGATAAAGATTGCCAAGATGAAGCAGGAGTCTATGGGTGCAAAAGACATGAAAGCTGCTGTCAAGACAGTATGCGGCACATGCGTCTCATTGGGCGTCATGGTCGAGGGAAAGCATGCCAGGGAAGCTACACAGGATATTAATAATGGCGTCTTTGACACAAAGATACTTTCAGGGAAGACAGAGCTTACTGCCGAAGAGCTCAAGGCTATGGAAGAAGAGAAGAAGCAGCTTGCTGAAGATATTGAGAAGAGGCATGCTGAAGAGGAGGCAAAGGCTAAAGATCTTATATCACAGATGAAAGGCAAGAATGCTGATGATATAAGGTTCCGCCTGAAGGAGCAGAATATCCATAAGGATGTCATCGAGAAGCTCCTGCCTAAGGCCGGAGCCAAGAAAGAGGAAGATGACAGCGGCGAGGATAAGCCTGAAGAGAAATGATTATTCATGTGATACTATGAGCGATATACAGGATGCAATCAAGCAGATTCGGGAAAATTCAAAGGAACGCAAGTTCACACAGTCTGTAGAGATCGCTGTCAATCTTAAGGGGCTGGATCTCAAGAAACCGGAAAATAAATTCAAGGAAGATATAGTACTGCCTCATGGGAGGGGAAACCCTTCAAAGGTTGCGGTTATAGGCGAAGAGCTTGTGTCCAGATCAAAAGGCATTGCTGATGTGTTCATTACGGGTGATGATCTCTCAAAGATTGAAAAAGACAAGAACAGGTCTAAAAATCTTGTTGATGATGTTGATTTTTTCATAGCTGAGCCTGCTTTTATGGCAAGGATCGGCAAGAGCCTGGGGAGGGTTATGGGGCCTAAGAACAAGATGCCTCAGCCGCTGCCACCGCAGGTTGATCCCAAGCCATTGATTGAAAAGTTCAAGAAGACAACGCGTGTCGTGCTCAAGGATTCTCCTGTTATACACTGCCTTGTAGGCGGCGAGAAGATGGATGACAAGGAGCTTGAAGCAAACATTGTATATGCCATAAATGCGATAACATCAAAGCTCGCTAATAAGCAGCACAACATCAGGTCAATCTAC
>JAIVYO010000098.1:0-3974 GCA_048635405.1 Campylobacterales bacterium
TGTCCTTAAAGTGCCGATAATAATAATGAGAGCGGCAAGGACATGCTTCGCAGGCATTTTTCTTGCAGGAAACTCAAACGCAGTCCTTGTCCCCAACATAATGGAAGCAAAAGAACTTGACTGTCTGAAAGATGAGATGTCAAAGATATCTGAAGATATAAAAATCAGTATGATAGAGACAGAGCACACAGCGCTGGGCAACCTTATCATCTGCAATGACAAGGCAGCAATGATATCTCCCCTTATAGAGAAGCACAGGGACGAGATATCCGAAGCTCTCAAGGTGCCTGTCACAGTATCAGACCTGATGGATCTCTCAATCATAGGTTCCCTCTGCATGCCGACAAACAAGGGCTTCCTGCTGAACATGCATGTGGAGAAAGAGGATTTTGAGCTTGTGGAAAAGACACTGAAGACAGATGGCGATATAGGCTCAGTGAATTTCGGCGGCAGTTTCGTGAGAAGCGGCATGATAGCTAACTCGAACGGATATCTCATAGGAAACCAGACCACAGGTCCGGAACTGACAAGGATTGACGAGGCTCTGGGCTTCATCAATGTATGATATCACATATTTAAAATTATCATGCCCTATTTGATTATATAATCGCAAGGTGCTATTGTTATGGATGAACAGGAATTGCAGTCAAGGCTTATGGAAATTGAGATGATAAAGCAGCAGCTTGGCCAGATGGACCAGCAGAGGGCGCAGATCAACGCAAGGCTGATGGATGCCGAAGCGGCGGCCAAGACTATTGCAGACATGAAAGATACAGACGGTGCTTTGGACATTTTAGTGCCTGTAGGCGGAGGCATGTTCTCAAAAGCAACAGTATCTGACGCAGGAAAGCTTATAGTCCACGTGGGTGCAGATATAGCAGTGGAAAAATCCCTGCCTGAAGCCAAAGCCTTGATGGATGAGATGACATCAGGATACAGGAAGATGTTCAATGATATAGAGGCAGACATCCAGAATCTTCAGAATCACGGTGAATCCATATATTCTATGATAGAGCAGCAGTCGCGGGCATCACAGCAGCCTGAAAAGAGCTGATATTGTTTCTTATGGGAAGGGATAAATATGTTCGGCCTTCTGAAGAAAAAGCTCAATGAAGCGATACAGAAAGTCTCAGATACAGTCGCAGACACAGGCAAGGCAGCTTCAGATACTTTTGAAAAGACAGCTGCGACGACAGGAAAAGCTATAAAAGGTACAGTTAACAGTACAATAAAAGTTGTCTCAGAGAAAAAGATAGACGAGAAATCTCTTGATGACGCGCTCTGGGATCTTGAGATGGTCCTTCTTGAGAACAATGTGGCATCTGAAGTGTCAGAAAAGTTCTGCGGCGAGATAAGAGAGAAGCTTGCAGGAAAATCAGCCAGCCGCTTTGATATCAAAAAGACGATAGAAGACACATTCAGGGACAATGTCCGCGAGATCCTTGAGAGGCCCCCTCTTGACGTCTATGGAACGATAGAAAAGAACAAAGAGAACAACAATCCAACTCTCATACTATTTCTCGGCTTCAACGGCTCAGGCAAGACAACAAACCTGGCAAAGCTCGGCCACCACCTGAAAGAGAAAGGATACTCATGCGTATTTGCGGCAGGCGACACATTCAGGGCAGCAGCGATACACCAGCTTGAAGTGCACGCGAACAGCCTTAAGATACCGATGATAAAGCATGATTACGGTTCAGACGCGGCAGCAGTCATCTTTGATGCGGTGAAGCACGCAAAAGCCAAAGGCATAGATGTCGTCCTTGCAGACACGGCCGGCAGGACGCATATGAACAAGAACCTTCTTGAAGAGCTTAAGAAGATAACAAGGGTCAACCACCCTGACATAAGCATTCTTGTGGTAGAATCTATTGCAGGGAACGACATAGTCGAGCAGGGCAGAGTCTTCAGCGAGGCAGGAGTAGACGGCATACTCCTCTCAAAATGGGACATCGACCAGAAAGGCGGCGCAGCATTATCTCTTACAAAAGCGATTGACAGGCCAATAGTTTTTTTGGGCGTAGGTCAGGACTACAAAGACCTCAAAGACTTTGACATAGAAGAAGTGATGGAAAGCATAATCTGAGTGTTTTTAGCACTATTTTCTCAATATTTAAGCAGATTCCTAGGTAATTTTTTCCTCATCCCTGTTGGTTTGAAGCAAGAAGAGTCCGGTCACCCGAAAACCCTTCTCCCTTTCACAGGCCGCGAAATCTCTAATCTTTTGCTTCTGAAGGCTGGTCCTGGTCTCTTCTCCAGAATCTCCTGAACCCTCTTCCCATTCCGCGTCCAAAACCTAATCCGACAGGTTTTGCTCCTTCGCATTTTCCCATCTGTCTTCCTGTCTTAGGCCCTTTTCCTTCTGGTCCTGTTCCGTCTTTGTTTGGCATCTCATCCACCTCCACCATTTCAGGTAATGAATATATATTCATAAAACTATATAAATGTTTGGGTCAGTAAAAAGAAAAAAGCAGGAAAAATTGCCTGATTATAAGACTGATCTTCGGCTCGATATGCTTTTCTTAGGCGGCAAGGACTTATCTCACCAAAATCGTTATATATATGCAGCAACTTATTGCTGTCATGAAAGCGGAGTTTGAGAAGACAAACATCCTTTTTATGTTATTTCTTGTAATTGTGACACTTGGCCTTTATGTCCCTATCTACTTCTACGATTTAAAGCAGGTGGCAGACCGCCTGAAAATCTCAGGAAAGGTTGACAGCACAGTCATAGACATGCTTATGTTCTTCAGCATAGCAGATATTCTTCTTTTTATACTTTCCTTTTCAGATCCTGTTTTTTATACGATGGGGCATCTTTTGGATTTTGTAATCCTGATACTGGTCTTGATTTTATCATTTGAATTCAAGAGTGTCCTTGAGGAATATTTCAGCAAGGTTCTCAAGAAAAAAGATGTTTACTTTTCATCGCTTTGGACTTTTCTGTTTACAATATTATACCTTCAGTTGAAGATAAACAATAATTAAGATAGCATTTGACTATGTTTCGCGGTAAAAGCATAAATGATAAGTTCGGTAAATTAATCACTTGATTCTGCCTTTTCCAATTTCTCTAACCTTTCCATGTATTCTTCATACCTATCCTCAAACTTTTTTATCTCTTCAACAGGAAGATTTTCCATAAGCTCAAACCCCGCTTCCTTAAACTCTTCAATTATCTCTTCGACAGTGCCTTCCCAGATATAATGATTATCGTTAGCTGGCTTTATAGCATCCCGGAAACCACCCAAACTGGATCCATGGGAACATATAACTTTTGTTGCTCCATCATCCAAGAAATATATTCTGTAAGCTATCCCGTTATCATGGTTTTTAGGGTCGGCGATTGTGGGAGGTACGATGATTGTAGGAGACATATCTCCATCTGCATAATTTATGGCAAGAGGTCTTGATTCAACTCTGCCGCTTCTTATTCTTTCCTTTTTATAATCACCGTATCGCTCAAGATCAGATTCAACACGGCTAAAGTCAATTTCAACAAGAAGCTCGACATAGCAGAGTTTCGAACCTGTCAGGGCATCAACAATAGATATATCTACTTCTGTCATATCTGCCTTATACAATCCGTATTTATAAAGCTCTCCCATAAGAATCACATCATTTGATATTGATGCTTTGCACATTAATCTTTATATTTTTTTATTAAAAGTGGTAAAAACAACAAAACAAGGTGTCTCAGGTTCAAAACAAGATAATCTAATAATACTGCACCAATAAACTATATACTTATAAGTTTATCATCTATAAGTACTAAATCACTGTATTTTTGGTGCTATTATGGATTCAAAAAAAGAAATAGAATCGCCTTATGATTATCTATTGAAAATAATAGGCGCATATGAAGACAGGGGTCATGAAGTTATATCTCAACATCAAGTCAAACAGATAGTGTTAGCACTGGAAAAGAACGGACTTGAAACATTTAATGATTATAATACTAATTGGGCATTAGA
>JAIVYO010000099.1:0-3953 GCA_048635405.1 Campylobacterales bacterium
ATGACAGAGTCCCTGTCCTCATCAAACCATGAGTGCTGAAGATGGCAGTGTGTATCCATTGTCTTAATCTGTTCCATAAGAATAAATGATATTGGAAAGTTTATATATGATTATAAAAATCAACTAAAAAAACAACAAGACCTCAACAATCATCAAGAAATAAACCACAACATGGGATAAATTATATATAAAACTATAAAAACCTGAAAAATCACAGTTTTATCAAAGTCCAAAAAAAGCAAACATATAAATGTTTCGCCCAAAAAGAATAATACTGTTCATAATCAAAATATGATTTTAAGGTGATACAAATTAAGATAAGCGAACTGTCTGTAGGATCCAGCGACGTTTCTATTGAAGGAACAATTGTCGAGAAAGGCGAAGTAAGAGAAGTCAACACACGATTTGGCTCAAAAAAGGTCTGCGATTTCTCCATTGAAGACGACTCAGGGAAGATAAAATTCAGCCTCTGGGAAGAAGCAATAGAGACCGCAAAAGAAGGTGACAAGGTTTCGGTTGCAGGCGCATATGTAACTGAATGGAACGGCACGCTCCAGCTGAACATACCAAGAAACGGAACTTTTGAAGTCAAGAAATAAACCTTTATTTTCTTTTCTATTTTATCTGAGTCAAGCCCATATATCAGACAGAACTCTCAACCCTTAAAAACGCCCCAGCCGATCAGACGCCATCTTGAGTTTATCTGCTTGGACAGTACAACCTTATCTCCAGCCTCTATACAGACAGGTCTTTTAAGCTTGAACTGGGACACTTTCCCAGGTCCCGTACATACGCCTATAGTTTTCTGTGTGCCTGCATTCATCAGCAGGACATCATTCTGCCTGATGTTCAGGTCTGAACTGCCTTCATATCCGACAGCCTTCTCTAAAAGATTTATATCAAGCGATATATCATCTCTTAACGGTGGAAGGGTTCCTGGCCTGCCTGCGACCATGCTTGCAAGATTATCAGATTTCGTCATGGAAGGATCCAATGATGTACCTATAGCAAGAAGACCTCCCGGTTTTCCCGTCTTGACCTTGTGCGCCCCCTGGTTGATAGACTCTATCTTAGCCTTCATCGGGATCCACTTATTATTCTCGTTTATTCCCGGACATATCTCAATCTCATCACCGACAGACAGCACGCCTTCCACAAGGCCGCCGCCTATGATACCGCCGACAAGACTCTTTATCTCTGTCCCTGGCCTATTGACATCAAAGCTTCTTGCCACAAGCATCTTCGGCTTCTTCTTCTCATCCCTTACAGGAGTCTTTATAGCATCCTCAATTGTCTTAAATATCATGCCTATATTTACCCTATGGATTGCAGATACGGGAACTATAGGCGCATTCTCAGCGACGCTGCCCTTGACAAATTTCTTTATCTCTTTATAATTGGCAAGAGCCTCTTCCTTAGAGACAAGATCAATCTTGTTCTGGATAATTATTATGTTTTTTATGCCTCCAATATTCAATGCCTCAAGATGCTCGGCAGTCTGCGGCTGCGGGCATTTCTCGTTGGCTGCAACAAGAAGCAGGGCACCGTCCATAAGTGCTGACCCTGTAAGCACTGTCGCTATGAGAGTCTCATGCCCTGGCACATCAACAAAAGACACAGTCCTTAACACCTTCGTATCTGAACCGCAATGAAAACACTTGTCAAAAGTTGAGTAGGAAAGATTAACTTCGCATTTCGGGCACTTGCGCAGTGTCACATCAGCATAGCCAAGACGTATCGTGATGCCGCGCTTGAGCTCTTCTGAATGCTCATCTGTAAACTTGCCTGTAAGCGCACTCGCAAGAGTTGTCTTGCCGTGGTCTACATGGCCCACAATACCTATATTGACTTCCGGAATTAATTGAGAATCATCTTTTGACATAACAGTTACCCTAAATTTGACAAAGATAATGGAAGTGAAACCTTTAAAAGAGTTATTGTTGCAGGAGACACGAGAAGCAGGGAGATACCTAACTCTTTATAAAGTTTTATTTATAAAAGGTTTATAAACACTTTATAAATGAACTATGCCGGCGATGCGTTATGTATGACAACAGACCTTTGAACCAGCTTGACACTTTCGAGAACAAGAAGGTTGAAATCCTTCTCAAGAACAGCAACAGGATTACAGGCACGATGAAAGCTTATGACCTTAACCTAAACCTGCATCTTGAGGACGCGGAAGAGACAGATTCAGAGTCAAAGATAAAGCTTGGCTCTGTGCTTTTAAGAGGCAGCATGATAATAAACATAAATGAGATAAAGTAAGATGGGGGTTTTATATTATGGCAAAAGATACAAAGATAACAAACTGCGTGGTCTCATGCGATACTCATTCAAAGTTTGTACTGGAGCAGCTCGCTGCAAAACTGCCTGACGCAGAATACGCACCCGAATCATTCCCGGGCCTTGTATACAGGGTGACAAAGCCTAAAGCAAGCGTCCTCGTATTCAGCACAGGAAAGCTTATCTGTTCAGGCACAAAATCTCTTGCTGAAGCCAAAAGCGCTGTAAAAGCAGCTTTGAAAAACTTCAGAGAGATAGGCATGACAATATCAGACAAGCTTAACACAGAAGTCGTGAATATAGTAGCGTCATCCGATCTCGGGTCACCTATAGAGCTCAACAACATAATATTTAATCTTGACAACTGTGAATACGAGCCGGAACAGTTCCCGGGCGTTGTCCACAGGATAGAGACACCAAAGACCGTATTCCTGATATTCAGCTCAGGCAAGATTGTAATAACCGGAGCAAAATCCGTAAAGCATCTTGAAGACGCGATTCTGGTACTTGAGAAAGAGCTGAAAGATATAAAAGTTCTTTGATTATTTTTTTGGTTTTTAATTTAGACAAATAGAATTAACTATAAAAATTTGAAAAAAAACATATTGCATCATTTATGAACATCAATAGATATCTGTAGCGCAATTCCATAAAAGCCCATAAGCACATTATATATTTCCTCAGGTGTTCCTTCATTTTTTTTTGAGATACGAATCATATTATGCTTCTTAGCTACACCTTTATCAATCAAGCTTTGCCTAACATAAGGGAACAGAGATGGCGCTTTCGCTTCATATTGCAACATCAAGACTTCCCCGGCATCAGTGTCTTTAATAAATGTTAGCTCTGAAAAGTCCTCTAAAGCTTCTATTCTTTTAATTTCAGGAACATTAGCACTTAAATATTCCATTCCTGACTTTCTATATCCTGCAAGATGTTCATCAAAGCGATTCATATTAACTAGTATGTGATAAATATATTTATAAATCTTAATGATTGATTTGAAACTACATTATTTTCTTAATTCCATTAAACACAAAAACATCACCTAAAAATCAAACAACTTTCTCTGGCATCGATAGTCCTTCAAAAGATTGCTATTGGCCCGATAAACAGAAAAATCCAGCCTAAGCCTGCCTTTCATATGTAAAAGCGCAGACTCTAAACTATCAAAAGCGACAGGCTCTTTTGAAAACGCATCTTTCACAGTCTCGCGCAAGATCCACACACCTAAAGGCATACTGTATTCCTCATATATCTCCCTCAGGGACAGGACAGATGCCTGCATCTTCTTATTCTTCAAGAACCTTGTCACAGGAAGCCTTGTAGCATAATATCCTCCTGCAACATTTGACGCATAAGTCTTTCTTCCCTCAAACTTTTCATAATCCTTGTAAAGCACAGGCTCCCTGCTTCCAGGGCTCCAGACACTTCCCGGAAATGTCACCTCTATACACTCAAATGCCCAGAGACCCGGCATCAGAAGAATCTCAAAATGATGCTTGCGTATTCCAGTATCAGCCAGCTTGGATACTTGATGTTTGGATACTCGACCATGACCTCAATTGGTGTCAATGGCGCGGCATTCCAGCTGATCAATCACGGGATTCTGGCCAGTCTGACATTCTTCTGTGCAGGCGCCATAAAGATTAAGACTGGAACAATGA
>JAIVYO010000100.1:0-3914 GCA_048635405.1 Campylobacterales bacterium
GAGTCAAGGTCTTTTTCCCATCCACTATCTCAAAAAGAGCCCACATCTTGCTTTCCACTGCATCTTTTGCTATCTCTATTGTCTTTTTAGAATCATAGTTCCAGCCGACAGGGCACGGGCTGTGTATATGGATGTATTTCGGGCCTTTTATCGACAAGGCTTTCTTTATCTTCTTTTCCATATCTTTGGGGTAGCCTATCGAGGCTGTGGCGACATAAGGTATGTGGTGCGCTGCCGCTATTGTCGGAACATCCTTTTTCCACTGCTCTTTTCCTTTGCTCACCTTGCCTGCCGGTGTCGTGCTTGTAGATGCCTGCCATGGCGTCGCGCCTGATCTCTGGACGCCTGTGTTCATGTATGCCTCATTGTCGTAGCAGATCACAAGTATGTTGTGGCCTCTCTCAAGGGCGCCGGAGAATGCGCGGAAGCCAATGTCAATCATGCCCCCGTCACCGCCAATTGCAACAACTGTGACATCCTCTTTTCCCTGCGCGTCAAGAGCTTCTCTGACACCTGATGCGACTGATGCCGCGTTCTCGAAAGTGACATGTATCCACGGCACTTTCCATGAAGTCAATGGATACTGGGTTGTTGTGACCTCGAGGCAGCCTGTGGCATTGCAGATGACCACATTTTTTCCTAATGCTTTTAGCATCTGCCTTGCGGCAATCGCTGCGCCGCATCCTGCACAGGTCCTGTGCCCTGGTGCAAGAAGGTCATCTTTGTACATGTCTTTCATAACATTACCTTTCTTTTTTTCAATATGGTGCTTTATTTTGTCGATTATTGATTTTTTGTCTTTTGAATTCCTGACTTCTGATGCAAGGCTTTTTTCTGAAAGGACTTCTGATATCCATCTTGAGATGTCGCCTCTTCTGATATAAGGCTCGATTGTATTGTCATCTGAGGACTTCAGTTTCTTTATCAAGTCTTTGAGTGTGCTGCAGTGCGTGCCGTCACCGAAAAGGAATTCATGTCCGGACAGTGCATTTTCCATAACAACACCTTCTTCATTCTTTCTCCATAATCCAGCTTACATCGCCGTCTTTCTTTTTTTTGCTCTTCTCTACAGCTTTGATTATGTCATCCACAGTGACTTCAGTGCCGCCGATGCCTGCCACATAGCCTATCACTTTCGGCCTCTGTTTCAGGCTGTACAGGGCGCTTCTCACCTCGTCAAAGACTGCGCCATTGGATGCTCCCAAAGATATGTTCTTCTCAATGACTATGACTGTATCCATCCCTTTGAGCGCCTTTAGGATGTCTTTCTTCGGGAATGGCCGGAATGATATGATTCTTAGAAGACCGAAATCGCCTTTTTCGTCTGATGCATCTTTCACTGTGCCGCTGAAAGAGCCCATAGCAATAACTGCTGTCTTTTTTCCCTTGAGGCTGTACAGCTCTATAAGGCCGTCTCCTGCCTGCCTGCCGAAGGATTTTTTGAAATCTTTTGATACTTTTCTTATAACATCTTTTGAACTGTCTATCGTGTCTGACAGGTCTTTTCTCAGCTGCGCATAAGGTTTCGGGAATGCGAAAGGCCCCTGCGTCATAGGCCTTTGGGGGTCAAGATATGCATGATCCGGACTGTATTTTGGGAGGAACTTATCAACTTTTTTCTGGTCCGGCATGTCTGCAGGCTCTATTGTGTGGGACAGGAAAAAACCGTCCATGCAGACCATTATCGGGAGAAGCACTTTCTTGTCCTCTGCTATCTTAAATGCCTGTATCGTGAGGTCGATGATTTCCTGGTTTGTCTCTGCATAAAGCTGTATCCAGCCTGCATCTCTCTGGGATATGGAATCCTGGTGGTCATTCCAGATGTTTATCGGAGCCGACAGGGCGCGGTTGACAACTGTCATGACAACAGGAAGCCTCATCCCTGCTGTCGCGAAAAGGACCTCGTGCATAAGGGCAAGGCCTTGAGAGCATGTGGCTGTGTATGCTCTTGACCCTGCGGCACTTGCGCCGGTGGCTGCTGATATTGCTGAGAACTCGGATTCCACTTCAATATGCTTTGATTTCAGGGAGCCGTCTGCACTCATGTTGGCAAGCTCCTGTACTATATGGGTCTGCGGCGTTATTGGATATGCGGCGACGACATCTGGCCTGCATAACCTTACGGCCTCTGCTGCGGCCCTGCTTCCCTCAATAACTGCCAATACCATATAAATATCACTTCTTTTCCATCTTTGATTCTATCGCCTTGAAAGGGCACTCGTTTTCGCATATCAGGCAGCCTTTGCAGAAGTCATAGTCTATCTCTGCCTTCTTTGTCTTCGGGTTCACCTTTATGCAGCCGTCGGGGCAGAAAGCTTCGCAGATCCGGCAGCCTGTGCACTTGTCTGTGACTGTCGGTATGAAAGAGCGCCATGCGCCTGTCTTCACTTCTGTTGTCGTCCCGACCTTTTTTATTATCCCAGCTATCGTTACCATATCATTCACTGCACTGCTCATATGCCCGCTTTATTGCTTCTATGTTCTTTTCTGCTATATCTTTCGGGAATCTCTCTCTTATTGTCTTGTTCAGGGAATCCAGAGACACTTCGCCTGTCGCTTTTACGAAAGCTCCGAGTATCGGTGTGTTGACAAGGTTCCTGCCGAAAATGTCTATTGCAATCTTTGAGGCGTCAACATGATATACTTCTGCCTTTGTCCTGAGCTTTGGCTTTTCTGCGCTGTTGATTATGACTGTGCCTTCGGGTTTTAGGCCTTTTAAGACATCTATTGCCTCTATAAGTGTCTTGTCAAGGATCAGGACATAGTCAGGCTTGTAGACCTGCTGGCGGACTCTTATGAAATCCTTGTTTATACGGCAGTATGCCTCTACCGGGCTTCCTCTCCTTGCGACGCCGAAGAATGGGAATGCCTGGGACATCTTGCCGTCCCTGAAAGCTGCTATCGCTAATAGCTGTGCAGATGTGACTGCGCCCATACCGCCTCTGCCGTGTACTCTTATCTCTTTCATCAAAATCACAGAAAAACATCAGCAGCATCCGGAACCGCAACAGCTGCAACTGCATGATTCCTTGTCATCTTCCTTTTTCTTATCTTCTTTTTTCCTGTCTTCCACCAGAATCACATAGTAAGTTGGTGATGATAAGTATTTATTTGTTTGGTGGTTGGTTGAGAAAAAGAATTAGGCACTAGCAGCTTTAGCAATCTTGGCAGCTTTAGGTTTCGGACTGACCCATGCTGAACTAGCCTGTTCTATCATTTGTGCTTTTGGTATCTTAAAGCCAGTACTTTTCTGATGCTCCTTTAAAGCAGTCATATTTGTCTTCAAAAGATTATGTTTTTTAATTTTACTGGCAGGCACTTCATTAATAATTTTCTCCAATAAATCATAATAAACACCTGTCTGATGCTTTTTCAAGGATTTCATATTAGGTGCCAAAAGGTCTAATTCTTTTATCTGTTCATTTAAGTATTCAACAATGACATTATAACTTATACCGTTAAAGTCTTCTGGGTGTCCTTCAATAAGCTGATTTGCCATGCTTTTTAAAAATGGCTCTGTTATAGTTTTGTGTTCTATTTCTTGAGCATTTTGTAGCAATTCTTTACCTTCTGATGTTAATCTATAATAAGTATACTTGCTTTTATTACGTTTTTTAAGTAGACCCTCATTAACCAACCCTTGAAGACCCCCATAAATAGTCTGATGGGATATTTCCAATTTGTCAATAATGTCCTTTGGTTGAATTTCTATGACTCCTAAATTCTGTTGTGTAGAATTAATTGCATGGAGTATGTTGATTTTGTTATTCATTACTACCTAATTACGTTAGTCTACATAATAAAGGTTTCGATTAGTAAACCTTTTAGTAAAAACAAAGGAAACATTTATATACTATGTTATACTATAAACTTTAGTAAAGATATTACTTAAAAATAGACTAATATGGAGGATT
>JAIVYO010000101.1:0-3882 GCA_048635405.1 Campylobacterales bacterium
CTGCAATTACAAGGGCACTTCTAATCGTACAATATCTCAAATATATATCTTTTCTAGACCATATGCTATTTTCAAACGCACGGACTATAAAATCCACATCATAAAAATACTCAGGTCCTTTAGCAATCCTTTCTTTTACTTTTTGACATATACGTTCAATCTCCTTTTCAGTCTCAGATATATATATCTCCTTAAATTCATCAGGAGCAGTTAATATCTCCTCAGCAATATATTCTCTAAAAATAGCAGAATTCAACAAATCCTCCGGAGACTCATCAGTTTCAAATCCCGATTCATCGTATAAAACTTCTTTTTTATTTGCAGCAACAATTAGCTTTTGAACTGTTTCAGGATTCTCAGACACACCAGCAAATAAATAATATAAATAAGCTACATCCAATAAACCAGAATCTGTTGCACTATCTGCAATTCCCAAGAAACATTGTTTTTCTTGTTCAGCATTCATATGCTTATGTCTATATCTTAAGAGTTTCGGAGAATTAAAAGCACAATACTCCATCTCAAAAAACTCAATCCGTCCCAACTCATAATAATTAAGAGACAAATTATCAACAACACCCTCAGACTTTCCTTCTTCTTTAACTCCCATAATAATCAACCCCCATATAAACATAATCCCTTTCAATAATCCTTTCATTTACTGATTAGCAAATACGTTCAATCTTCTTTTCAGCCTCAAAAATAAATCTCCTTAAACCCATCAAGACCGGTTAATATCTTCTTGGCACTATAGTTACGAAGCAGAATATACTCCAAGTGATCTTCCAGAGATTCACCGACTTCAACAGATTCTTTTTTTGTTGCCTCAATCAACTTTTTAACTGCTTCAGGATTCTCAGACATATCTAAATTTAGATAATATAAAAAAGCCACATCCAATGAACCATAAACAATTGCACTATCTATAATTCCCAATAGATACTGATTTTTCTGATCAGTATCCATAGAGCTATCAACATATTTTTTTATATAGTCTTTCGGATTTAGCAAATAATGAATATCCATCTCAAAAAAATCATCACGTCCCACATCATAATAATAACCAATACAATCAGACTTTCCTTCTTCTTTAACTCCCATAATTTTCAACCCCTTCTTAAATTGTAACTACTTATTAATGGTCTTTATTAGTTAATAAACTTTTTGCAACTCCCATCGTAACAAAAGTAACATTTATAAGCATCAGAAACAAAAAACAGCAATGGAGCAGAAGATAATTAACGCCCTCAAGGAATTCGGACTTACAGGCTACGAGGCAAGAGTCTATTACGGTGCCTGCATCGCAGAGACAGCAGGAGCCACAGAGCTGTCAAAGCTGTCAGAAGTCCCGAGAGCAAGAATATACGACATACTGTCAACCCTTGCAAGAAAAGGCTGGATCAATATAGTATACGGAAAACCCACAAAATACCGGCCTACAGACTTCACGACGATAAAGAAAAAGCTTGATGAAGAAGAGAAACGTCTAAGAAAATCAAAGACCGAGATTCTTGAGGAAATCATATCATACTCAAAGAAAGATGAAGAGGCAACATCTGAAGCGGCGCAGGACCTTATGCTCGGAAAAGATAAAGTCGTAAAGACAATACAGAACTGGATTGCCGCATCAAGATCAGATATCATGATTATCTATTTCTCAGACACCCTGCTCAAGGAACTATTACCATCTCTTGAATCAAAAAGCAGGCAGGGTGTAAAGATAAGCATAATCCTGAGATTGGGGCAATCAATACCAAATCCAAGAAAGATGAGACGCCTGTTCAATATAAGAAGAGGTGATGAAACGAACCCTAAGCACGGATGCATCATGGTGGACAAAAGATACTACCAGAACGTATTTGAAAAAGAAGATGACATCAATTCAGTAATTCTCCATTACAGCAAGTGCGTATTGTGCATAAACGCATGGCTCAACAGGTTATGGGAAGAAAGTAAAAAAGTTTAGGGGAAAAAAATTAAAAAACCCCGAATCTATCTGGACCCGTGAGCCTCTTTCTCTCGCCTGTGCTTCTCGCTCACAGCCTTGCTCTTCATATCGCCTTTGAAAGCTAAAAGTATCTCATCAGCGAGGCAGGCAGCTGCAGGCTTCTTGCTCTTGACAGAGCTTGCATAGGTCCCCTGGGCAATATGCCTCAAAGCAAGGTCAACCCTTCTCTGCGGCGATGTAACAACACCTTCTCTTGATGTCATACCACCTTTCCTGAATGTGGTAACCTCTTCAATAGGCGAGGAATTCTCTATGGCGCGTACAAGGACCTCAACAGGATTTGTCTTTGTCTTCTCCTCAATGATGCCGAAAGCATCAACAACAATCTTTGAGACGCCAAAAGTCTTGCCAACATTCTGGCCGGAACTGAACTTATGCTTCCTTCCCTTGTGGCCAGCTACAAACAGCCTGTTTATAAGCCTCTCAACAATGTTAAGCTTTGACTTATGGAACTGATGCTTTGCATGACGCCCACCCGAACGGGGCACTATCACAGGATCAAGATTTATATAACTGACTAGACCTGAATCATTCACCTTGATTCCTTCTGTCTGCCATCTGTCAAAAAGCTTTATCTCATCCATAATAATTACCTTACTGCTGTCTCTTTACCTTGCCTGAAAGAAGCCCGATAAGCGAAAGCCCGTTCACCTTGCAGACTCTCCATTTAACGCACGGGATATCTCCATAAGGTCCGCCCTGTGCGCCGCCTATGCCTTCAACTGTAACTTCATCATGCTCTTTGATATGGTTTATAGCACCATTGCCCGGAACAAATGCTATAATCTGCTTCCCGTTCTTTATGAGCTGGATACGCACGCATTTCCTCATGGCCGAATTAGGCTGCTTCGCTTCCATCTGCCTTTTCTCAAGTACTATGGCTTTAGCCTGAGGGCTGCCTTTGAGAGGATCTTTCTTTACCTTCAATCCAAGCACCCTTCGCTTGTATTTTATATCCTGCCATCTGGATTTCTTTCTCTTGGCTTCCAGATTTCGTGAACTGTATAATCCTGGCATCTTAACACCTTTATCATATTATTTTTTAAAACCTGTCTATCGGGAGTCGATAATATCAATTTTTGTAATCTTAAAATGTCTTTTAAGGAATTCGCCCATAATCTTTATATTGTTTCCTTTCCTGCCAAGCACAAGACGCTTGTCTTTAGGAAGCACCCAAATCTTAAGCACTTTGACACCATCTATTTCCTGAATATCTATCTTTCTTGACCTTCTCTGAAGCATATTAGCCGCGAACCTTACAGGATCATTGGAATGCTGGAACACCTTAAGGCTCTTTCCCACCTGGCCGCTTATACGCTTTATATTCTCCCCATCCTTTCCGATAAGGCTGTAGATGTTCTGTGACCTCACAATAAGATAAAGTGTATCTTCATCAAATATGCTGTCAAACACCTGGCAATTTGAAAGCTTCTCAAACTGCACGATATCTCTTATAGTCTGCGTATCAAGAGGTTTCATCTGATCTCAACAAAATATTATAAACATCTTATGCATCCTTTTTCAGGATGCCCAGCACAGCGATAGTAAAAGGTTTCTTGCACAATTCACCAAGGCTGCTGCTGTCGTCTTCAAAATCGATCACCGGAATCTCTGAAAGCTTAGATGAATGCAAAATGTCATCTTTAAGCGATACAGGACAGTTAGATGACACTATCACACTGTCAAGGCCGCCAAGACGAATCCTTGAAACGACACTTTTAGCTCCTATAACAAGCAATCCATCTACTTCTGCTTTCTTTATTTTTACTGTAATGTCCATAAATATCACCATCATTCTTTTGTTTCAGCCGTCTTTTTAGGTTTTTCCTTCTTCTGTGTCTTCATCGCAATATCAATAAGGCCTGTCCCGACTT
>JAIVYO010000102.1:0-3840 GCA_048635405.1 Campylobacterales bacterium
GGTCCAGCTGTAATATGCGATATATGCACAGAATACAGAGTCAAGAATGTCCTCGTAATTCTTCAGCGCCCGCCCTTTAAGCTCTCTCACATCTTTTTCATAGATATCTTTTGGCAGTATCAATCCCGGGTCGGCACCTTCCAGATTCTTCAGGCACATTTTGTATCTCTCAAATTCTTTCCACCTGAACTCGTAATCTCTCTTCGGCTTTGCCTTGTACCTGAGAATCCTGTCAAGCCCGAACAGCACGACCATGGACGGATGCGGGTAGACCTCAAAGACAGTCTTTGACTCCTCAAACTTCTTTATATACGGGTCATGCCTGAACCCTTCATCTCCAAGAAGCCGTGTAATCTCTTCGCCGCGAATCTTGCCGTCCGACCACTGCCCGAGCCGGGTCCTGTTCGCCGGATGCGCGCCTGCATCATACTTCCTGAAAAGCTGCCCTGTCAACTCTTCAGCAACTCTTCTGCCTTCAAGGTTGGGTACAATCAGCGGCGCATCTATCGCAACAAAAGCATCCCTGCCGCCTACATTCTCCCTGACAAAATCCAGGATATTCCTGTCAGTATTAACAGTCTGTGCGCAGAGAACTTTCCCTCCTTCCCTGCCGCCTTCAATGACTGAGATGCCTGAAACATTTCTGGGCGACCATGCAAGGTCTATGCCGACAAAAAGCATAAATCCAAATATCTTTGATTCTTTTTATTTTTATGTTATCAAATATATTCTGACATAGGTAATCTTATGCAGGAATTTACACAGGGCATATACAGGCGCTCCCTTGATGCGCACATGAAAGCAAGAGGGAAGATATCCATACATCCAAAGATCTCCATACTCACAAAAGAGGACCTGTCAATAGCTTATACACCTGGTGTTGCTGCACCCTCAAAAGCCATACATGAAGACCCTTTCAAAGCATATGACTACACATCAAAGGGAAATCTTGTCGCAGTCGTGACTGACGGAAGCGCAGTCCTCGGTCTTGGAAACATAGGTTCTCTTGCCGCGATGCCTGTGATGGAAGGGAAAGCAGTCCTTTTCAAGGAGTTTGCGGATGTGGACGCGATACCTATCTGCCTTGACACCCAGGACACTGAAGATATAATAAAGACAGTAAAAAACATAGCTCCTGCTTTCGGCGGCATAAACCTGGAAGACATATCGGCTCCGCGATGCTTCGAGATTGAGCGCCGCCTGAAAAAAGACCTTGACATCCCCGTATTCCATGACGACCAGCATGGAACTGCTATAGTGCTTCTTGCAGCTCTTGTCAACGCATCAAAGGTTGTGAAAAAAAAGATTTCTGACATGAATATCGTAATATCCGGCGCAGGCGCGGCAGGCTCTGCGATAGCCAGGATGCTTTTGGATTACAGCGCAAAAGACATAATCCTCTGTGACACAAAGGGCGCTATATTTGAGGGAAGAAAAGAGGGGATGAACCCTGAGAAAGAGGAGCTTGCAAAGATTACAAACAAGAAAAAAAAGCAAGGCGCTCTTGAGAATATGATGGAAGGCGCAGATGTTTTCATAGGCGTCTCAAAGCCGGGTCTTGTGACAGAAGATATGGTTTCATCTATGTCAGAAAATGCCATAGTCTTTGCCATGGCAAACCCTGAGCCGGAAATAATGCCGGATGCAGCGAAAAGTGCAGGCGCAAAGATAATAGGCACAGGCAGGTCTGATTTCCCGAACCAGGTGAACAATGTCCTTGCTTTTCCTGGAGTGTTCCGCGGCGCTCTTGATTCCTTCGCAAGCGATATAACCAGGGAGATGAAGGTCGCGGCAGCAGAAGCGTTGGCATCATGTGTCAGCGACTCCGAGCTTGATGCGGATCATATACTTCCCTCGCCTTTCAATAAGGATGTTGCAAAGAGTGTCGCAAAGGCTGTTGCAGATGCCTGTATAAGATGCAATGTTTCAAAGAAGTAGTGTAAGACTAATCCTCTATCATTATCCTGCAAAGCTTTTTATCCTATTTACAAGATTCATTGCAGAAACTTTCGCTTTCCGTCCTAAAGGCGGCCTGTACTCAAGGTCTGTATGCCGCTCCCAGAAATTGGTCGTTGTGTTGCACCTTTCGGGAATACTGCCCGTCTCTTCGACTCTGCATAACGGATAGCTGAACATTTCGCAGCCTTCAGGATTGTCTTCATCTAAAGGTATTATGTCATCTTCCATCAGACAAAGAGGAATTTCTCCAATATTTATTCCATTGTCAAAATAATATATATGATCACTATCATCTATGCGGAAATTGTCTGTTATCCATTTTATTGCATCTGTTTTTTCAAGCATGATTGTGCTGTTCGGATTGCTTCTTATTTCCCCGCCATCATATTTTGTTGTCTGTGTCGTTGTTATGACAAAATTATATACCTCTCTCTGCAGTTCTCTGTCATTGAGAAAATCTTTAATATCAATTTCAGCTATCTGGCTAAATGACCTGATTTTTCTTTCTCCGTTCATAAGATAGCACAGGATAAATGATTTATTGATTTTTATAAATATTTCCCAATACTCTCTTTTTTGATGACAGTTGTTTTTGAAGGCAAATTATTTTTTTGATCAATCCATCCCCCAACAAAACATTTAAACTATTCTCTCTCAATTATCACCAGGTAGAGTTGATGGTCCACATAAAAAAGCTAGTTCTTCACGGTTTCAAGTCTTTCAGCAAAAAGATAGTGATACCTCTCTACCCCGGCTTCAACGCAATCATAGGTCCCAACGGCTCAGGCAAGTCAAATGTCATGGATGCCCTCACTTTCGTCCTCGGAAGGCGCAGCCGCGCATTAAGGGCCGGGCGCATGGACCACCTTCTATTCAACAGCGGGCAAGGAAAGAGCCAGGCAGATTTCGCACTGGTCTCCCTTGAGTTAGACAACACCAAAAGAGAGATGCCGATTGATGAGGACACGGTCACAGTCGCAAGGAAAGTCAACCGCATGGGCCTGTCCATCTATAAGCTCAACGGCAAGACAGTCAACAAGAGAGAGATAGACGACATCTTCCGCGCTATACACCTTGACCCGGACGGCCATAACATAATCCAGCAGGGCGACATAATAAGGGTCATAAACATGAGACCCAGAGAAAGAAGAGAAATAATAGACGAGATAGCAGGCATAAAAGACTACAACGAGAAAAAAGACAAGGCACTGACCGAGCTTGCCGAGGCTGAGATAAAGCTCAACGAGTCAAAGATAGTCCTTGACCAGAAAAAAGAATACCTTGACAAGATGAAGACAGAAAAAGAGGCAGCAGAGAAGTTTGTAGAGCTTGAGAAAAAGCAGGAGTACGCGATGGCCTGCATAGCCCATTCAAAGGTTGAAGGCATAAAGAGCATACTGGAAAATGTCAGGAACAACCTGAAAATAAAAGAGGCAGAGTACAAGGGGTCAAACACCAAAGTCGGCAGCTTTGATACAGACCTCGACAAGTTTGAGGCAGAGCTTGAGAAAGTAGACAAGGAGATCTTTGAGAAGAGCATGGACATAGAGGGCCGAAAAGAGATAGAGGACATAAACGAAAGGGTAATAAAAAGGGCGGCAAAGGTAGAGTCATATCAGAAAGACATGGAACGCCTTGAGGAGATGATATCCCGCCTTCAGTCAATAAACATCAGCAGAGGTGAAGATGTCTCAAACAGATCAGTGAAAAGCATACTTGATTCAGGAATAGACGGCGTCTTCGGAAGCGTAGGCACTCTCATGTCAACATCAGCCGCATACCGGACAGCGATTGATGTTGCGATGGGAGGCCATGTCAATGATGTGGTGGTGGACTCTGAAAGCACAGCACTTGAATGCGTCAATCATCTCAAGCAGAACG
>JAIVYO010000103.1:0-3787 GCA_048635405.1 Campylobacterales bacterium
TTATGCATGGTTACTATACGAATACTTAAAAATGTTGGGATTCCAGTATCAGCATGTTTGACTCAATTGTAATCTGATTTTCCATTCAAAACTACCACATATTGTGCCTTTGTGTAGCCTTTGGTTCCGAAATATTTTTCCAACGATTCAGGAGGAAAACCTATTTGCGCATAGACAAGTACCATTTTTCTGTGAGATTCATAAATACCTTTTTTGGTTTTAATTTGCAAAATCTTACCTTTTTTCTTTAAATCTAAAATATCAGATACGCTGACAATCTCATCAAACCATATATCTTTGCCGTCATCATGTTTGTCTAATACTGAATCATTCTCATAATGCTTCATGTCTGAAAGTTTTTTAAGCTCAAGTCCAAGGGAATCTTTTTCCTCTGCAATAACCCTTTTTGCATATTTATAAAGGATTACTGAGCATCCCATCTCTTCAAATATCCTAAGGTTGGCCGTCCTGAAGACAATCTCATAGTTATGACCAAAAAAATCTTTTCTAATGAATATGCTTCCATAGAAATCCAGGTCATCTGACATATTCTCGATTATGAATCTATCTTTGTAACCGAAGATATTTTCAAAATTACTCTTTTCATTATGTATATATCCATATTCTCCATCCGTGTTTGTAGAGATATGGTAATCTAAAATACTTTTTATCACAGACACAAAATCATTTGTATTATTCATCCCTATCCAAGAATAAATTAAAGTCTAAATTTTTTAAATAAACCCTTTCTCTTTCATCACAGCAAGCATCTCCTCGACAGAATGTGCTGCCCTTGTAAGCCCCATGCTCCGCGGATCTGTATCTGTCCCTGCAAGAAACAGATTTTCAAAAGGCGAGCAAGGCCCGCAGAAAAAAGAGTCCACAGTTATCGCCGCCTTTTCAGGTATCGTCACCTGTTCATGCCTCATCTCCACAAGATCCTCGATATCAGGAAACACGGAAACTATAGTCTTCCATGCATCTTTCTTTGTCTTCTCAACACTATCCCTCACAACAAATGAGAACGCAATAAGCTGGCAGCCCGGAGGAGCAAGAGACGCGTCATAGTTGGATACAGGCATTGCCCAGTAAGGTTCGTCAGACTCATACCATATTTCTGAGCCTATATAGTCCATACCTTTAAGCTTTTCCTTCAAGCCCAGCCATAATGTATAGCTTTTTGCCTGCTTTATCTTCTTGAGATTGCCTGAGAATGAGAAAGGCAATTCTGCATTGACAATCTGGCCAAGATCTTTCACAAAACCTGTATATACGACAATGCCTGACCTGTATATCTTCCCTTCACATTCAACACCTACAGCTTTCCCGTCCTCGATCAATATCTTGTCAACACCGGATCCCACCCTGATATCGACCATGCCTTCTGGAAACGCTTCAATAACAGCCTCAATTATTTTTCCAAGGCCTCCGACAGGATACCACTGTCTTGAACCGGTCTTGTGGCTTATAAAAAATCTCTTTAGTCCATACAAAGAATCAATCACGCTCATTTTTTCCATGCCTTCAAGGCCGAACCCGGAAAACATTCTCTTTGCAGGCGTCTTTTTCATGGATTTGCCGCTCAGGAAATAGCAGAGTGTATCAGCAAGCTTCAACGCGTTTTCAGAAAGCTTGCAGTCTTTGACAACATCATACACTGATCTCTCAGATTTATCTATCATTATTGATTCTTTAATCATCTCTGCCAGTATAAGCCTTGAGAATACAAGCTTGTCCATGTGTGATATCGCATTAAAGCCTGTCCAGTCCTTAACTGATGCAGGCACTGGTGCAAGCCCTTTGCAAGTCCTGAAATAGTAATGCCCGTGAGGTATAAGCTCAGGCAGTCTTCCATTATACTTTTTAAGAAGCCTGTCAAGAGGTCCACCAGGAATACAGGTTATTGCATGCGGCCCAGTATCAACCTTGTACCCGTCAACCTCATAGCTCCTTGCGTTTCCGCCGATAAAGCTGCCCTTCTCAAATACAAGAACTTTTTTCCCCTCTTTTGACAGGGCAAGAGCAGATAGAAGCCCGCTTATCCCTGCACCTGCAACAATCACATCGTAATCCATATGTATCAGTCTTAGAACTTGATCTGCTTAGGGGTCTTCAACCCTTTCTCAGTTATTATCTTTGTAATATGCTTGTATGGCACAACATCAAAAGCATAATTCTTTATCTTCACATTTTTAGGTGCATCTTTCCATACCTCTGAAGAATCCCTCACTTCAATATCTATCTTCTCAATGATTTTAAGCGTCGATGCAGCCACATATACAGGCTTCTTATAGTCAAAAGCAATCTCAGCAATCATCTTTGATCCCACCTTGTTAACGACACCGTCTTTTGTTATCGCGTCAGCTCCTATGATGACAAGATCCACCTGCTTCATGACATCTGCGACAGCGTCATCTACTATCTGTTCAGTCTCTATCCCTGCCGAAGATATCTCTTTTGCTGTGAGCCTGCCCTGGAACCTTGGCCGAGTCTCTGTAGCAAAGACTTTCACAGGGTCAGCTTTCTTCAATATATTCACAACATTATGGCTGTGGCAGTGTGTCAGCACTATAGAATTTTCAGGTATCACGGAAACGCCGAATTCCTCAATCTTTTTCATATATGTCTTTATCCGCAGGACCTCTTCCTTGCAGTGCATGAACAGCTCTTTCTTGAGCTTGAGCATCTCGGTTGATTTGGATCTTTTCATCTTTGACATGGCTGAATTCACGCAGTTCTGGAGCGCAGGCTCTGTAGGCCTCGCCCCTTTGAGTTTCTCGGCACGAACTTCGAGCTCTTCAATGAAATCGTCTCTTGTCTTGCTCTTGAGACGGTTCCCGCAGGAGTTAAGGTCGATGACAGCTGCTTTGGCTATCTCGCTTGCGCCCTGAATCTTCAGGTTCTTTATGTCATTGACAACGCTCATGAAGAATTCTTGTAAGGGAACATTAATATCTGTTTTGCTTCAATCAGAGACACTTATAGTAACCTTCGCCTTAGAACCTGCCTTTTTCAGATGCTCAACAATCCTCTTATCAACATCTGCAGCCGCCTTGTCCGCATGCACGCACAATGTCCGCCCGCACACAAACCCGCTCTTTCTGATCACAATATCTTTTGCATCCGAAAGAGTAATGTCAGGATACCCGAAACCGGAAACAACATCCTTCACGCCACAAGCCTCAATATCAACAATAACCTTCACTTTCTCATCCTTAATCTTTTTCTTGAACTCATCAGAAAACTCTGAAAGCCCTTTGGTAGCACAGACGCCAAGTATGCAGTCACCTTTAGGCGTAAGCGAATCATCTTTCGTGAACTCAAGAGTAGTAGGATGTGTTGAAAGCACATTCTCATGCCCGTAAACAAAGAAACTTTCCTTGATCATACTGATTTGTATGGTCCTGGATTTTTATATTGTTATTATTTTCTATGATGGCCTACGCTTACGCTGATTGTCTTGGCGAGATAATCTGGTCTATCAATTCTATTTTTTTTATCTGTGGATATAGAGAACTTATTAATTAATTCTGCAACATTAAGTGCTAAAAATTGAAAGTATATTATCTCTGCATTTTCGTAAAAAGGTAAGGTCGGTATTTTTAGATAATCTTCCGATCCAGGATAAAGACAGCTCATTATATTATCTTCTTCTTCATAAACATCTGTCAGCTCAAATACTTTCTCTTCACGCGACCTTATTATCTTTATTGCATTTTGGGTTGGTTCACGTGTGTCGTCCTGTGGTGATATAGCTATTGTAACTGTTTTTCTGTCAAATTGATCT
>JAIVYO010000104.1:0-3712 GCA_048635405.1 Campylobacterales bacterium
TAAAGTATCAGATTGAATATGTGCGGGATTATAAGGATTACGCCAACAAGCTCAATGTTTCCAAGGATCACGACAACTGCTAGCATGACACCTATCATGAATGTTCCTGAATCGCCCGGGAAAATCCTTGCAGGACACTTATTGAAATATAAGAAGGCAAGCAATACGAAAACTAATGGTATGCTTAACAAAACAACTATTGTGTTGCCTGCGAGAAAACCTATTGCTGTCAATGCTGAAAACATCAGCACACCCAGACCAGCCTCAAGACCGTTGTATCCTGCAACCATGTTGACAGCATTTGCTGCGCCGGTTATTGCAAGAGGTATCAAGAGCAGCGTATAGATTATTCCAAAATCAACCATACCTAAAAACGGAAGATACAATTGAGTCACACCTGCTTTTATGACCATCAGTGGCGGTGCTGCAAGAAGAGGCAAGAAAGTTTTTGTTCTCCAGGATATGTTGTAAAAATCATCAATCATACCGATAAATGCGACCAATAATACTGTTGTTGCAACTGCAAAGATCTGGACTGTATGTTGCGGATAAAAATGAAGGCTCAAAAAAAGCGCTGAAAGGTAGCCAAAAAGGATTGTTATGCCTCCTGACTCTACAACTTCTTTTTTTTCTGTCTTATATTTGTCTATACCAACAATCCCTGTCTGTTTTGCTTTTTTTATGTATTTAGGAATGAACAGATATGTCAGGATAAAGGATACAAAAGATATCAAAAGAATTGTTGTCATAAAATCCATAATTTATTCCTCTGGCAAATATTCACTTGTTGCATCATCTGTTTCACTTGTCTCATCAATAACCTCTATTATTTCATCATCAATTTCAATTTGAGGTATTGTATCTATGTCTTCAGGAACATCAATCACCTTGAATATCTTAATCTCTGTGTTATCATATACTTTTTCAAGGAACGGAACTCCCACGCCGTCAAAAAGGTATAGTTTCGCGAAATTGGAAAGACCTGCTTCCATCTCAGGGTATGGAAGAAATACGCCGAACGGTGAAAAGACAAGGCATGCATCAAATACTGGTTCAGGCGGACTCAGATCAACAAAGCCGTCAGCTGTGCAGAGGCCTTTCATATATGCTGTGCCCTGTTGTGTTATGAATTTTATGTCACCTGCTATGCCGCCATTCTGATTCACCGGGACATATATGCTATTCACACCAAGCTGGTATGCCATGATTGTTATGTTATCTTTTGGTACTGTCTTTGCTAAAGTGAGCGGTATGAAACTGTTTATCTTCTCGCCGCCGTGGCCTATCTTTGACATTGCCGATAACTTGCCAATCAATGTGTAGTCTACCACAACATAGTCTGCAGGGAAGTATTCAATCACATTTTTCAGGTCAGATATGTTATCGCTTATGAAGCCGTTGGCAAGGATTGGATTTATTATTCCTGCTTTCTCATTACCGCCGTCAGCCACAGATGCCCTTTCTCCTGAAGTCTCAAACCAATAACCATAATCCCACCACGAAAGTATGACAGAATCCTCTGGTGTCTCTGTCTTAAGATATTGACATGCACCCTGCCAGTTCTTGTTCAGGGAGGGCCCTATCGATTTTGAGAAGGCAAGGCCTGAGGAAAAGTTTACTATAAGGAGCAGGGCGATGAAAAGTATAGGGACTGCTTTGAGAACATTTATCTTTAACCCGGCAAATTCTATTTTTTTGAAATTCTTGACAATACCTGCATTATTGAATATCTTTATTAGATAATATATTCCAAAAGCGCCTGCAAGAGCTGCAGGTGCACCAAGCAGGAAGATTATACGAATTCTTGCAAAGGATGCGTAGATTGATGCTGCAACCCATACGAGCGCGAACATATATTTCCACTCTCTTGTCTTGTAAAGCTTGTATGCAAGGAACACAAGGCCTACAAGCATGAATATCCAAAGAGACATATATGGTATTATGGATTTCAGTTCTGGTGTCAGATATTGCGCATATTCTGCTCCAAGTTGGGATTTTATGTTTGCCCATGTGGCCGGGTTGTTTTCTGCGACAGTGGACCCCACAACATCTTCAGACCAATTAAGAAGATGAGATATACTATTGAAAAGAGATGCAAGAGTCTTTGAGAAAAATGAGCCTATAAGTGCAAGGATAAAACCAATCACTGAAATTACAGGCATTGCATACTTCATGTCTTTTTCTGAAACCATATCCTTTTTTTCAAGCATATAACGAACAATAACAAAACCTGCAACAAAAAATGATAACAGTGCATAAGATGATGTGTATCCCAAATGTACCGGAACATTAACTATCGCAGGAATAAAGACTGCGATAAATATCGTAGTCGGATATGTCTTGTATATGGATTTTGGATGAATATTTAAGAAAACAACAAGACCTGAAAACATCGCAAGTATCAAAAAGATTATGTTTGCACCACCCCATAGAATATTAACCATCAATAGAGACAGGCCTGTGTTCACTGCTGATATTGTTGAATCCTTGTTTAATGCGTGAACAAAGAAATAGAATGCAAGGATGATAAATACAGCAGCAGATGGTTCTTTTTCAAAAAAACCTGCAGCTGTACGATATAAAGTAGATGCGTTCACTGCAAGAAGAAATCCTGCCAAAATGCCAATCTTCTTGTTGAATAATTCTTTGCCTAAAAGGTATATCCCAATAGCCATCAAAGCTCCCATGATTGCAGGGTACCATTTTGCCCATTCGTAAAAGGAAAGGGAGGGTATTATTATCGCAATTACTTTATACATGACTGCCGGAAGATAAAAGATGCCCGGTGCTGTGTTGTGCGGATCCATTCCTGTAGGAAAATATCTCAAAGTGTCAAAGACAAGATGGAAATTGTTGTTCATCATGTCAAGACTTGTACGGTATATAAAGAAAGGGTCAAGCGCCTGGAGGCAGACCATGCCTTCAATGCAGTCTGCCAAAGGTTTCAAAGACTGTGCACGGATGTATAACCCAATAGCAAAGATAAGAAGAAGTGCAACTGATGTCCAGTATTTCTGGACATACTGGTTTGACCTGACCTTTTCGTATGAACCTGATACTTTTTCTGATAAAGCGACCAGATTCAATCCTTGCGATTCTGACATAGATATCCCTTTATAATCAATCTTGAAACAAATACTATTTTATATCTTTCTGTCAAGAAGCTCTTTAACTGTGCGCCCTACAGCCTGTCTTGAGCCGTATCTGGCTCTCCATCCTGTCTTCTCAAGCCTAGCTGTCGAAAGCATCATGTCCGTGACATCGCCTTTCCATCCGCCTGAACCGCCTGTATAATTTAATTTCACATCTTTCAAGCCCATACATTTTACAACAATCTTTGCAAGAGATGTGACATCAAGCTGGTCCTTTGAGCCGAAGTTGAAGGCGTCTGTCTGCTTATCCTGCGCTTTTTTTGCGTGGATTATGCCGTCAATGCAGTCATCTATATAGATGTATGACTTATTCTGCCTGCCGTCGCCGAGTATCTCCAGCTTTTTGGGGTTTTTCCTGAGCTTTGTGATGAAGTCAAATATTACGCCGTGCGGTTTGTCGCCGGGACCTATGACGTTCGCAAACCGAAGGATTGTCGCTTTCATATTGAAAAGGGATGCATAAGTTGATACAAGAGCCTCGCCTGCCAGTTTCGATCCGCCGTACATTGATATGGGGAAAAGAGGGCCGTATTCTTCCGGGGTCGGTATCTTTTCTGCCA
>JAIVYO010000105.1:0-3729 GCA_048635405.1 Campylobacterales bacterium
TTGGAGCCGAAAAAAATATTAAATGCTGGTTGGGACTTCCTGGTGAATCCAATTATGAAAAAGGGTGGCTATGTGCGTTATGATGGAAAAACATCTACACAGATTTTGAGGAATTGCCAAACTCTCCTAAAAAAATACGAGGGAAGTTTAAAAATACTGCATAAAGAAGCCAAAAATAGTGATGATTTGGAAAGTAGGTTAATAGATTTTTATGGCATTGGTCCTGTTACAGCGAATATCTTTCTGAGAGAATTAAGACCTTTTTGGAGAAAGAGCAATCCAGAACCATTGCCGATTGTAAAGAAAGTTGCTGGGATATACAAGATAGATCTAAATAAATACAATCGGAAAAGTTTGACTTTTGTCAGGATTGAGGCAGGTTTAATAAGGTTAAGAAATGAAGCAAAAAAGCATTGATTAAAAGAAAGTAAGAATAAGAACCTAGTCGACGACAACGCCGTTAAGAACCCCGTCCTGCCCAGGCCTTGAAGTGATCCTGACCTTGCCAGCCTTTGTCTCGACAACAGCGCCTTTGGTGACTATGCCGCTTCGCACAAACTGCGGGTTGGCCTTGTTCTCGACAACCTTGCTGACAGTCTCGACCTTACCCTTGCCTTTTACAACAACATTCACCTTAGTGTCCTGACGAAGAGCAATCTTCGTGTTTCCGCCAAGGCCTCTGACAACACGGACCTTCTTCTCGCCGACAGTAGTCTTTGTAAACTCGCGGCCTACCTCATAGCTCTTTTTCTTCCTGTGGGTCCTGTAGAGCCCGCTGGTTGGTTTCCTTCTTGATCTTGTATGCAGTATTACCATCTTATCACTTCTGTCCTGATATCTCTTATTTTACAGAAAGGTTTATAAAACTAATCGCAAAGTTTCATACATTGGATATCTTTAAATAAGTTTCTATAGATATATACAATACTGGTTCGGTGAAATTTAGATGACAGGAAGACCAATAGACGTGCTCAACGCAGCAAAGGGAAAGAACGTGATGATAAAGCTCAAGAACAGGACCCAGGTATCAGGGATACTGAAAGCTTTTGACATGCACATAAATGTATGGGTTGAAGATGCTCAGGTGACAGACAGCGAAGGGAACGCTACAAAGCTTGGCAACACGCTTCTGAGGGGCGACAGCATAATCTACATATCTCCGGCCTGATAAATTAATTAAATGGTGATGATTCTATGTCAAAAGGTAAGCCTTCTTTCGGAAAGAGGAACAAGTCAGTCCACAAGATCTGCAGGAGATGCGGAGAACATGCATTCCATCTAAGGCATCTTGTATGCAGTTCATGCGGTTTCGGAAAGAGCGCAAAACTCAGGAGCTATTCATGGCAGAACAAGGGCGGCCTTGGCTCTTACAAGAAATGATCTTTTCTCGCACGGTAGTGGTCTAGTTCGGCTAGGATACCACCCTGCCACGGTGGATGCCCGAGTTCAAATCTCGGCTACCGTATTTTTTATCTCTACTGTTATCGTTTTAAATAAATGTCCATAAAAATCCGTAATCCTGATTTTTTATACTTTTACTTTCATTTAGTGATTGCCTGATTCCTGTGTAATCTTTTTAAAAGTATATGTCTATTATATGTTCATGTCTCAAGAACATGAAGATGAATCAAATAATGGACCTGAAGATAGGTCCAATGATTCCGGCAGTAACGGATCCGGAAGCATGAGGCATAACAGACATAGACGTCCTGAACTTTTTCCCCGGCATACAAAAAAGGAGGGTCCTATAAAATGGGATGGTATATCTTTCTCTGAAATCAACTGTATGAATATAGATCAGATTGTCGAAATGCTTGAAAATAAAAAGAGTGCATTAGTAGACTCTGCTATCTTTGACCCCGGCAATCATTACGGTTTTGTCGTGACTACAGCAGAGGTCAGTGAAATGTTTAATGATGGAAGTCTGGCTGTTGATTTCAGAAGCCTGTTCTATGATTTTTACACTTCTGCCTTTAAGTCTCCTCATTGCGGAAAAGATAGATTTCTGTTGCAGCAGGATTATATATTCTCTTGTATTGTGAAGGTTAAAGATAAAGCTCTTGTAGCATCCCTTGATGAGAACAGGGACAATGTATCAGAAATTTTCAGGATAATTGATGGGATTGAATACTCTATAAAATTGCGGAATAATGATCCGATTATTGCATATGGAGATTCATACAATCCTGCCCTTAATCCTATCCAGAGATATCTGGATAATAATATAGATATAGCAAGAACTCCATATTTTTTGAGAATAAGACCAGTATCCTTTTTATCTAAAAGACCGGATCATAGAAACGCCTCATCATAAGCATGCAGCTTATGTTCTCACACCGGAAAACAGACTTACAGTCCTCTTCATCTTTTCTTCTCAGGAACCACAATCGCACAGATTATATACAATATAAGACCGGCACCGCCTCCAAGAGTCAGAAGAACCCACAAAATCCGGACAAGTGTCGAATCTATCCCAAAATACTCGCCAATGCCTCCGCACACGCCTGCAAGCATCCTGTCCTTCTTTGACCTGTACAGTTTTTTAACTTTTTGAGCCATAAATCATCAACAATAATAATCGCATTCATAAATATATATATCTGCCGTCACACCCCAAACATTAAAAACCAGACGCACCAAATAATATGTGATAATGATGTTCATAAAACGGCCGAGAGGCAAAAAGAAGACATGGCAGATAGATATAGCCAAAGAGCGGATACAGATTCTCTTCGGCCAGGCAGACAAGAGATTCAAGACAGACCCCGGCCTTTCAGACAGGTATGTGGAAATCGCGAGGAACATAAGCACAAAGATAAACGTCCCGATACCAAGAGAGCTGAAGCGACGCTTCTGCAGGGAATGCGGCGCATACTTGGTCTACGGCGCAAACGCCCGGCAGAGAGTGAATTCAGAAAAGCAGTATGTCATCCTGACCTGCCTTAGATGCGGCCGGAAGAAAAGGATACCTTATGTAAAAGAGAAAAAAGAAAGGAAAGGGAAAAGTTAGGTTTTTTATGTTAAACCTAAAAGTGTAGTTGTAAGGATAGAGTCCGGAAGCTGGCGGATAACATCTTGGATTGCTGGTGTGTCTAACCTTTTAGGTTCTTCAACATCTTTCTCTCCGCTGTTTATTTTTTCCTTATATGCTTCAACTTGTTTATCATAAAAGTTATTCATATTTGTTCAATAATTCTTTTAATTTTATCACTGACATACGACTGTGGATTTTGTTGTCAATCATTACAACAGGCGCTAAGGCACAACATCCCAAACAAGCTACACGATCAAGGTCAAATCGCATGTCATCCGTTGTTTCCCCCGGTGATATTCCAATTTCTGCTTGCAATGCCTTTAATATAAAATCACCTCCTTGAACATGACAAGCAGTACCAAGACAAATCTTTATGGAATGTCGTCCGGGAGGATTAAACCTGAATTGAGAATAAAACGTTGCAATACCGTAAATGCTACTCCTTGAAATCCGGAAGTAATTGGATATTCTTTTAACCGATTCAGGTGAAATATATCCTTCTTTTTTTTGAACAGATTGAAGAACAGGTATTAAATTTCCTTTTTCTTTCGGAATATGTTTTTTTAAAATTGCATCTATTGTATCTTTCATTTAACCTTTATGTTTTTTGCAATTTAATGAAATTCATTTATTAGCCCTGTTTTATTAATTATATTCATACTATAATTTTCCAAATATATTTATTTTTTTAAATT
>JAIVYO010000106.1:0-3690 GCA_048635405.1 Campylobacterales bacterium
GGCCTATACTGCGGTTTCCGGGGCTGTACGATATTATTACAAGCATACTTTGAATCATTCGGGTGAGAAAGAACTGACAAGCACTGAAGCTATACGGCTTTTGAAGGAATGTGATTCTTTGGATGTTTCGAAGGCAAAGGAATGCTTTTCCTTGTGCGATCTTGTGAAGTTTGCCAAGTATAAGCCTAATAAGAAAGATTTCGGGAAGATTCTGTCTTTGGGTAGGGAGATTGTAGAGGGGAAGTGAGGTTTTTTTAACTGTTCTTCCCTTTCTCTTCCAGCGCTTTTTCAATATGGTAAAGGTTCACTATGTCTTCCTTGTTGTATTCCAGAAGCTTTTTCAAAGAGTTCTCGCATCCGCGCTGGTATCTTTTCCATAGGCGGACAGCTTCAAGGCCGCTTGTTATGCCAGAATCTCTTGACAGGTCGAGCATCTGCTCTATCGCTTTCTGGCCGCCTTTCCAGCCGTGCTTCCAGCAGGAGTACATAAGGTCGTGATGCTCTAATCCTGAGAAGTCTATTGCCGGGTATTTATGGGCGAGGAACGGTATGTCAAATCTCTTGCCGTTGAAGGTGACTATCTTTTTAGTCTTTCTTATCATGTCGCTGAGGCTGTCTTCTGTGAGGTCTATGCCTTCCACAAGCTGGATGACCTCTTCCCCGTTGTAGATGCCTACGACTGTTACGCTGTTCCTGTTCCTGCTCAGGCCGGTGGTCTCTATGTCAAGGTATTGCTTCAAGAGTATCACATTTCTGTTATTTCTACAGGACAATCGTCTGGTCTCTTTTGGGTCCGACAGACACTATCTTTATCGGAAGATTGAGGTATGATGAGATGAATCTGATATATTCTTTTGCGTTGTCCGGAAGGCTGTCATATTCTTTTGCTGTGGATATGTCTTCATCCCATCCTTCAAATTCTTTGTATATAGGTGTAATATCTTTCAATGCGTATGGATCTCCCGGGAAATCTTCAGTCTCTTCTCCGTCTATCATGTATCCTGTGCATATCTTCAGGGTCTTAAATCCTGAGAGGACATCAATCTTTGTTATTATGAGCTCTGTCAGGCCGTTAAGGTTCTTTGAGTGATTGAGCATCACAAGGTCAAGCCATCCGCATCTTCTGGGCCGTCCTGTAGTTGTTCCGTATTCGTGGCCTTTGTCTCTTAACCGTTCGCCTGTATCATCATCCAGTTCTGCAGGGAACGGGCCTTCTCCTACCCGTGTTGTATAGGCTTTCATGATGCCTAACACATCTGTTATCCTGTTTGGACCTATGCCTGAACCTGCGCAGGCCGCTGACGCTACCGTGTTTGATGATGTGACAAAAGGGTATGTGCCGTGGTCTATATCAAGAAATGTGCCCTGAGCTCCTTCAAAGAGGACTTTTCGCCCTTTGTCGAGCTCGTGATTTATGAAGCTTGAGATGTCAAATATCAGAGGCCTTATCTTTTCTGCAGCCTTTATGCATTCTTCTATGATCTCATCTGCACTGCCTTTAAATCCGATCATATTGAAGTAATCTTTGTTGTTATCAAGTATGCTGCGTATCTTCTCTGAAAGGCGTTCGTCTGTCAGAAAATCATACATCCTTATAGTATCAGACCTGCCGGTCTTGGACATGTATGCGGGTCCTATCCCTCTGCCTGTGGTGCCTATCTTGTCTTCTCTTGAATTTTCCTCATGGCTGTCGATTGCTATGTGCCATGGCATGATTGCGTGCGCGTTACCTGCTATGCGGAGGTTATCTATCTTGTGTCCTCTTTTTTCAAGATCTTCAATCTCTTCGCACAGCACTTTTGCGTCGATGACAACACCGTTACCTATCACAACAGTCTTGTCTTCATATAGGATGCCTGATGGTATCAGATGGAACTTGTAGGTCTCGTCATCAACTACGATCGTGTGGCCTGCGTTGTTGCCGCCCTGGAACCTTACCACAATGTCTGACTCTTCTGTAAGGTAATCTATAAGCTTTCCCTTGCCTTCGTCGCCAAATTGCGTGCCTACTATAATTGTGCCGCTCATGATAGAATCGTCTCCATATGATAAATGGATTGGCTCTGTTATTAAGTCATTCTGTTTTTTGTGAGGTGATGGATGTTTGAGAAATGATGCCTGCTCTGTTTTTTTATCTTCATCCTGCTGTTAAGCATTGCTATGCTTATGCATGTCATCCCTGTGCCTGAAAGGATCAGAAGGGCTGACTGGATGAGGGTGAGAGCCAGAGGATCCATGCTGATATTTGTGCTTTAGAGGATAAATATGTTTTTTCCTGAATATCAGATAATACCAAGGCATTCCTGCGTGAAGCAGTTGGCATTTACTGCCCTGTGCCCGGGATTTATCCAGCATGATCTTCCGTCTTCTGACATTTCCCCGTCTTCCTTTATGCATAATGCCTGAGCCTGGGTGTCATCAATTGATATCATCTTTGATATCACTTTCTCTTTGCATTTTCTTATATTGTATTCCAGGTGTTCTCTGCCTGAGTCCAGGGTGTTCATGTTTTCCATCTTTTCCGCGATGTTATCTGATATCTTTATGCTGTTGCAGATACCTATACTGCCTGTTGAGGGATTGCTGAGCGCAATCTCTGTGATGCAGTCTGCTATCAGGTCCAGCTCTTCTGTGGGCGACCATTTTCCTATGTATATGCCATAGCAGATTTCCAGGTCGTCCTGGATCTTTGCCCTGCACAACAGCCTGCTTGGCTCATGCTTTATCTTTTCGCATATGCTTAAGTCTTTCGCATTTTTTGCTACAGCATTGTTGCAGGCTTTCCATATATCTTCATCATCTTCAAACTGGTTGCATGCTTTCGGGCTGGTCTCAAAAGTGAATGCTGTCGTGTAGCATTCCCTGTGCTCAATATATGTGTCCGGTATGTTTTCGCATATCTTTGTGTCTCTCTCTTTTTCTGCAAAAGCTACTATGCAGCCGTATCTTGTGGTATCTTCCGGTATCTTTTCGCAGTCGGAGACTTTGCCGGTATCTATTATCTTTTGAATAGCTGATGTGTAGCAGCTATTCTTGTATGTGCTTGTCTCTATCTGTGCGCATATTGTCATGTCTCCTGTCAGCTCAGATATTTCAAGCAGGCACTCATCAGGATATGCAAGATTCATGCATCCTTTCGGATCCTGTGCTTTTATTGATGCCTGCATGTAACAGTCTTTCCTGTCCCCGCCTGCTGTCATTTCTGCGCAGTATTCCCATTTTCCTGTTGAAACTGCGTAGCTGAAGTAGCAGTCATCCCTTTGAGATTCTTTTGGTATCATCCGGCAGTATTCTATATCTCCTGTCACATTTGCCGCTGCCATATAGCAGTAGCTTTTTGCAATCTCACTTGATAGCTGTTCACATATCTTTGCGTCTCCGGTCTTCTCGACTATGAATGCGTAGCATGTGCCTATCATCATGGACTGGCCCATGCCTCCGAAGACTTTTATCTGGTCGCAGTATCCCGTGTCAAGTGTTATCATCGCCCTGCACATCTTGTCCTGTGATGTGGCCTCTTTTGTCATGTTGCTCATCAGGTCGCATATCTCTTCATCGTCTTTTGCTATGGCGACCGCCATGATGCATCCGTCCTGCAGAGGTCCGACATCTATGTTTTCTGTGCAGATATCTATGTCTTTCTTGTATGCTGCAGCTTTGGTGAAGCAGGCTATCTTTTCCGCCTCATCT
>JAIVYO010000107.1:0-3684 GCA_048635405.1 Campylobacterales bacterium
TTTGGCCAGCTCTTCTTGTCAAGGCCGTGTTGGGCAAGGAATGTCGCGACCCATCTTTCAAGGCCTATGCCTGTGCATCCGCTCCATAGCTCTACGCCCTGGCCTTTGATGCTGAAAGCTTTGGTGTACTTGTCGCCGACTACGCTCAGGTTCTGGAATTCCAGCCATTCGGAATCTTTCCTTGTGCCCCTGTACGGCAGGTATCCTTCAAAGTCTATCGTGCCTTTCCAGTTTTTTGCGTCCTGCTTGTCAGCGCCGAAGCCGCCTGCCTGCTGCATGTAGAACGGCACCACGTCTGAATATCTCCATTCAAGCTCTAAGATGTTCTCAAATATGTCTTTGTATGTCTCCATCAGCTTTTTCTTTATGTCTTCCACCTGCTCAAGAGTGCCTATGAAGACCGGCTCTATCCTGTGGAACTCGTTGACCCTCTCTATGCCGTGCCTTCCTCCGGCCTCGTTCCTGTTTGATACACCAGACCTGTCAAAGACAAGGACTGGCAGGCTTTCTTTCGCTATTGTCTTGCCTGAAAAAGCGTTGTATATTGTCGGGCACTGGGCATAGCAGAGACCTCCCATCGGGTCTTTGAGCATCTTCTTTATCTTGCCTATCGGTGCTTTCTTTGTGATCTTGTAGTGGTCTATGACATCTTCCCAGTCTTTTATATCTCTTGATTTCGGCAGGGAGACGAAGTATATCTCAGGCTCTGAGCCGCTCAGGTGGCCTGTCTTTTCCCAGACCTCGAAAGGGACAACTTTAGGCGCTATCACTTCTTTGAAGTTCAGGGGTTTGAGTATCTTTTCGACCGCTATCCTTTCCATTGCCTTGAAAAGGGCTGCGGCTTTTGGCGTATAGAACCACTGGCCCTGTCCAGGGCCCTGTATCACCCATCTTTTCTTTATCATGTCTTCTGTAGGGTCGCCCGAGTATGCGAGCTTCTTCTCCTTCGATGTCCACAATATGCTGTTGTATTCTGCCTTGCCTTCGTAATCCTGGGCTGCGGCCTTGTCTTTTGCAAGGGCTGCTATCCTTTCTATTACTCCTGTGTCTATCTGCGTGGTATCGAAAGATTTGTCGAATGTAAGTATCGCTTTTTTGCCTTTGAATTCTGTCTTTTTGGTGAAAGGTATGCTGAACTGTTCTTTTGGCTTTTTTTCAAGGTCAATCTCGAGGATGTAGTCTATGAGGCGGTATGATCTTATGCCTATCTTGTGTCTTGAGATGTTAGGCATCATGAGGTTCTTTATCCTCGGTATGAATGTGTGGGTGAATCCTTCTGATTCTATGTTGAGGAACAGCTCGTTCTTCTTTATCGTGTCTGCGGATATCCTGAAGGATTTTTGCTTTTTTGATATTATCTTTTGGATTTCAGGAATGGCTTTGTCTATATCTGCCCTTAATTTTCCTATGTCTGAGCTGAATACCAGGCTTACCTTTAGCTTATTCATGTATTTCACCTTATATTGTCTTTATTTAAGGGGAAATTTATTTAAAGGTGGGTGTTTTTACTTTTGGATAAACCCCTTCTTCCTCAACAGCTTATGGTAGCTGATGGCGAACCTGTGCGATTCATCTCTTATCTGCCTTAGAAGGAGAAGGGCTTTTGAGTCTTTTTTGAGGACTATTGGCTTTTCCCTGTTCGGCAGATATATCTCTTCCTCTCTTTTGGCGAGAGAGATTATGGGCTGGTTCCTGATATTGAGCTCTTTTAAGACCTCAAGGGCGATGTTGAGCTGGCCTTTCCCGCCGTCGATGAGGATAAGGTCCGGCATAGGCAGGTTCTCGTCTCTTACGCGCTTATATCGTCTTGTTATTATCTCTTTCATCATGGCGAAATCGTCTATGTCTTTGACTGTCTTTATCCTGAACTTCCGGTAATTGCTCTTGTCGGGCTTTCCGTTGCGAAACTGCACCATAGAGCCGACTGAATGCTGCCCTCCTATCGTTGATATGTCAAAGGCCTCTATGACTCTTGGTGCTTTTTCCAGGCCAAGCTCTTTTTTCAGGCATTCAAGTTTCTCTTTTGAATCCTTTTCTGTTGCTGAATGCTGCAGATATACCTCTTTTGCGTTTTTGTCTGATATCTCAAGGAGCTTTAGCTTCTTGCCCCTTTTCGGGACTGCTATCACGACTTTTCTGTCTTTAATGCCCGACAGCCATTCCTGTATTAAGTTCTTATCATCAAAGGGAAAAGGGACTATTATCTCTTTCGGCACGAATTCGCCGTGCCTGAGATAGTATTGCTTCAAAAAGCCTGAAATCATGTCTTCCTGCTTTAAGCCCTTGTTAAAGATGTAATGCCCTGTCCCTGTCACTGTGCCGTTTCTGACCAGAAGGATATTGAACACAATCTTTCCTGCCTCTGAAAAGCTTCCGATGACATCTACATCTGTCTTTTCCCGGGATACTATTGACTGCCTGCCGGCAAGAATCTTCATCTGCGTGAGCTGATTCCTGTATATTGCTGCCGACTCAAAATCATGCCTCTTTGATGCTTCTTTCATGTTCTTTTCTATATCATCAATCACACCTTTGACATCGCCTGAGAGGAAACGCCTTGCCTGGCTTATGTTTTGCTGATACTCGTCTTTTGTCATATATTTTTCGCAGGGGCCGCTGCACCTTCCCAGCTGGTAGCTTATGCATGTCTTTTTTGGCAGGGTTTTCGGACTGCAATCGCGTATCCTGAATGTTTTTCTAAGAAGCGTTATCAGCTGCATCACTGAATTGGCATACGGTCCGAAATGGATGTCTTTTTTTGACAGCTTTCTTCTTGAGATGACCATTCTCGGAAACGGATCTGAGACTGTGAGAGTTATGTAGGGGTATGCCTTGTCGTCTTTCAGGTCTATATTATACTTTGGCCTGTGTTTTCTTACAAGCTCTGCCTCAAGGATAAGAGCTTCTTTTTCTGTGCCTGTTATGATGAAATCTATGTCTTCTATCTGCCTGACCATTGCTGAGATTTTCGGATCATAGGCAGCAGTCTTGGCAAAGTATGACTTTATCCTGTTCCTGATGTTTTTAGCCTTGCCGATATAGATTATGCTGCCATTTTTATCTTTCATCAGGTATATTCCCGGCTGCTTCGGAGCGCTGCGTATTTTTGGGATGAGCATGATTATTGTTAGGATATTAATAATATAAGGGTTGTTTTTATCTTATTTGTCACTTACTTGTGTCAAAAAGCGAAAACTTTATAAATACAAGAAAACAATATAATTGTAATCACTTATTGTTAATAAATATATGGTGAATATTTATGGATGAAAATCAGATTAAGACTATGCTTAAGATTGCCCGCGAGACAGGTAATTTTAGGGAGCTTAGAAGGCTTGAGAAGATTAGGATGTTCCATGACCCTGATTTCAGGTATTCTACAAACAGGGGACATAAGAGGTATCTCAATGATTCTCTATTCGAGAAGGTCAGGAAGACCAACAGCTCTAGATTTGTTTCTGCCTGAGGTGTTTTTTGTGGATGAAAAGGTTGAGAATCATATGCCTAAAGATGAGATAGACATGATGCTGATGCCTTTGATTGAGAGCCTGTGAAGATGGTGATTTTAATGACAGACATATTTGAGATAATCAAGAAAGATATTGAGGCTCTTTCAGAGAAAGCTGAGGATAGTAAGATAAGGCACATAATCCGGAAGCTGAATGAAAGGACTGTAGAGAAGAT
>JAIVYO010000108.1:0-3607 GCA_048635405.1 Campylobacterales bacterium
CCATGCATAATTAGCGGCAGCGCTCATCGCAGAATAATACTGCTGGCCCATATCGCTTGAGAAAGGCGCATTGATAAGCTCCCTATCAGGAAGGCCGGCAATACCAAACTTCTTCTCCATCAAACGCAGGTAATCCGAAGCGACCTGATGGCCAAGACCCCGGGATCCCGAATGCACCATAACAACAACCTGCCCCGGCTCAGTCAATCCGAAAACTTTTGCAGTATCAGCATCAAAGATTTCATCAACAGACTGTATCTCTAAAAAATGATTGCCCGAACCAAGGCTCCCTATCTGAGGCATGCCCCTCTTGAAAGCATTATCAGAGACATTGCTAATATCGGCACTTTTCATGCACCCGCTCTCTTCAATACGGTCCGAATCGCCTTTCCAGGCAAAACCGTTATCTATAGCCCATCTGACACCTTTAGACATGACTTCAGACAGCTCATCCCGCGAGAACTTAAGCTTCGCACCTTTCCCAAGACCCGCAGGCACATTCCTGACAATCTCATTTAAAAGATCAGCTTTTTTCTTATCAAAATCCTCTTTCTTAAGATCAGTCCTTATGAGGCGGACACCGCAGTTGATATCATACCCTACACCGCCCGGGCTGATGACACCATCATCCACAGAGAAAGCAGCGACACCGCCTATAGAAAAGCCGTAGCCCTGGTGCGCATCAGGCATAGCATAGGAATATTTGACAATCCCGGGAAGGCAGGCAACATTGGATACCTGTCCAAGCGTCTTGTCAAGCCTCATATTTTCCATAAGCTTATCAGACGCATATATTCGCGCAGGAACATTCATATTGCCTGACCTGGGAATTTCCCATGTTACATCATCTATTTTTTTTATATCAACCATAAATTTCACCTGTCAACAACAACAGTTAGGCACCATGTACTCTCTTTCTCCTTAATATCCATATCATTATAAGTCACAGCCTTCACAAAGCCTTCAAGATTATGGCTATCAGAAATTGTATCGCCTGAAAATTCAGCATCAAGTAAAAAGCCTGAATCTGTCTCAACAATGCTGATCCTGCCCACAGATGATAATATAAAATTCTCAGAATCCAAAAGCACAAGCAGATGCTCAAGCCAGTCATAGAGCAATGATTTCCTGTCTTCCGCCTCAATCTTAATCATCTTTTTAATCTTCGGCTTAACAGTCTTCGGCTCAACCATCACAGAGAACATAGCATATGCCGCATTGGCAAAAGCCTCATCCATCGTCCTGCCGTAGGCGGTAAACTTCGCGTCAGCTGTATGAGGAAGAAACTCATATTGTTTCATATAGCATCAATCAATAGTATAGAAATCAAGCTTAATATATACATACCAAAAAAACAAAAAAAGCGTCGAGGATGTGATTTTCATAAAAGGGACCCGATTGCGCACATTAAACTCGATAATGAAAATCGGCTTCGGCCTTAGAGGACGAACGCCGAGTGCACCTTGAGGGAGCCCCCTCATTTTGAACACACGTGAGCACGGGGCTCAGAAGCTTTCCAGGCTTCCGCCATGGCCGGGCTAGGCGACCTCGACACTAAAAAAATATTAAAGAAATAAGCTTTTAAGTATTGCGCCTGTTCTAATCCTTAAGCTCAATCTCGATGTGAACTCCGCTCGGTATAGGAATACGCATTATCCTTCTCAAAGCCCTCTCATTGACGCCGATATCCACAAGCCTCTTATGCACCCGCATCTCCCATTTCTCATATGTCTCTGTGCCGTCAGCACATGGAGATTTCCTTGTGGTTATCTTAAGCTTCTTTGTAGGTAAAGGTATAGGGCCGCGCACGCTTGCACCGAACTTCTCGGATATTTCCCTTATCTCTGCCGTAAGCTCATTAAGCTTGTTTATGTCTGTGCTTGAAAGAGCAATCCTTGCTTTCTGCATATATATTCACACCTATTAATCAAAGATGACTCGCATCATCCTCAGATATCATTTAAAAATAAAAAAGTTAAAAGAGAGGATTTAACCCTTCTTTGGAACTAATTCCATGCAAAGGCCTGCAGCGATTGTCTGGCCCATATCCCTTATAGCAAACCTTGCCATCTGCGGAAGCTCTGAATTCTTCTCGATACACATAGGCTTTGTAGGTACGCACTTTATTATAGCTGCATCTCCTGCCTTTATAAAGTCAGGATTTTCCTCAAGAACCTTGCCTGTAGCAGGATCCAGCTTCTTTACAATCTCAGTTATCTTGCATGCTACATGCGCTGTGCTGACATGGAACACCGGAGTGTATCCTTTTGTAATTACGCTTGGATGCTGCAGAACAACAATCTGTGCAGTAAACTCCTCAACCATTGTTGGAGGATTGCTTGTCTCACCGATTACGTCGCCCCTCTTGACATCTGTCTTGCCAAGACCTTTTATGCTGACACCGACATTGTCGCCCGGAAGCGCCTGTGGCATTGACTGGTGATGCATCTCAATGCTCTTCACCTCACCTGTCTTACCTGATGGCATTGAAATAATCTTTGCGCCCGGCTTCAATACACCGGTCTCGACCTTGCCGACAATAACAGCACCGATACCGGATATCGTATAGACATCCTGTACAGGAAGCCTTAGCGGCTTGTCAGTAGGCTTTTCAGGAACCTTCAGGCTGTCAAGTATCTTAAGCAGAGGCTCACCCTTGTACCATGCCATGTTCTCAGAAGGTTTAGCTATGTTGTCTCCGACCCATGCAGATACAGGAACAAACTTAATCTCATCAACCTTATATCCTACAGACTGAAGAAGCTTTACAGCATCTTCCTTTATCTTGTTGAACTTAGCTTCATCATAAGCTATCGTGTCCATCTTATTGACAGCGACAACCATCTGGTTCACACCAAGAGTCCTGCTCAGAAAGACATGCTCTTTTGTCTGTGTCATGATGCCGTCGTTTGCTGCAACAACCAAGATAGCTGCATCAGCCTGGCTTGCGCCTGTAATCATGTTCTTTATGAAGTCCCTATGTCCCGGTGCATCTATAAGAGTGAAGTAGTACTTATCAGTATCAAACCTCTTATGCGCAAGGTCAATAGTAACGCCTCTTTCACGCTCTTCCTTGACACTGTCCATAAGGAATGCAAACTTGAAAGTATCTTTTTTCAGTTCCTTAGCTTTCTCTTCAAGCTTTCTCATTTCCTGCTCGGAAACATTGCCAGTATCGAATAATAATCGTCCGATAAGTGTTGATTTCCCATGGTCTACGTGACCAATTGTTACAAGATTCATGTGTGGTTTTTCAGCCATATTTAAAACCTCCGAAATTATCTGTTTTGATTGTCTGCTTGATATGAACCGCAAGATTCAGCTTAGATAGTGTTATTATATTGAAAACTTTTAAAAAGATATGCTTTTTTCTATATATACCACAATTCATATCAAGAACAATAACATAGAGTTGTTGCCGGATTAACTTTATAAATGTTATGCATGCACCCGTATTCCCAAAAAGCAAAAACAATATAAAATTAATATCACATATTATAAGATATGGCAAACAGCATTCTGGCAATGAAGCACGATATGAGGCACAATGTCCATATTGACTGCAGCGAGTGCGGAAACAGAAACATAATACCGATAAGCAAATTCT
>JAIVYO010000109.1:0-3552 GCA_048635405.1 Campylobacterales bacterium
ATCTGTCACATGAAGATCATTTATACTGGATTATAGGTGTATATTATTATTTGCCCAGAAAAAATATAAATGTTGTTATCTGAGAGTTAAGATAGAAAGTCTGTCAAACCGGCTTAAAAAAGCCGGGGCATTTAAGACACCGTTCGCTTCGCTCAGGTGGCTAGCTCTGTCTGTTGCGGGCTTCAGAAAGCCCGGGTATCTGAGACACCGCTCCCTTCGGTCGGGTGGCTATCTGTAAAATAATATTACCAGAAAAATAAAAAAAGTGAGCCCGAAGGGATTTTCATCAAAAGACCTTCCTTGTTGCGCATATTAAGTTCGATAATGAACATTGGCTTCATCCTCTAAGGATGAACGCCATGCACGCCTCAAGGGAGTCCCCTTGGATTTGAACTCCCGATCTGCTGATTACGAGTCAGCCGCTCTGCCAGGCTGAGCCACTGGAGCATGAAGGATATTGAGAGATTAAGTTTTATAAGAATATTATGTTTAAAAAAGAAAATTATGGTCTTGCCAGTAAAACGAGAATATTTATATATATATGTGTGTGTAACCAACCAGTAGTTATTTATAGAAACGTTTATAAAGATATCTATTTATCAGGTATATATGGTCAATTATAAAGCAGGAACATCTGTTTATTTTATAGAAGAAGGACTCTTATATCCTATTTCAGCTATATCTAATACTAATCTGACTGCTAATTTAAGTGTTTTTCATCCTTTTATAGATCAATCAAATATTCCTGAATTTTTAAAAAGGGGAGAAAACATACTTGATAAAACAGAATGGCAAGAATTGATTTCTGTCAGAGACAGATATGTTGATACAAAAAAAGGAAGTCTAAAAATAAAGATTCATGATGGCGATATAATTAATAATTTTAAAATTGAAAATTTGATTGAGTTTCAGACAATAAATACAGATATTCTTGCTGTAGAAAATTACGAGTATGATTTTGAAACATATAATCTTTTGGTTTTTGATGGTTATAATGCAGAAAAAACAAACTTGACTTTTATGGAAGGGCAGACAAACGACATATTCAAAATGAGATATGACAGATATGTACGAGAAATCTTGAACGGAGCAATGTCAATACTGATAAATGAAAAAGATATTCGAGAAAAATATGACCTTAATATTGTAGATATTGAACCAGAGCTAATTGTATCAGAATTAGATAAGATAAGAAAAAAGAAACGTAGAGAAGGAGATAGAAATATACTGACCCCTTTTGTAATATATCCATCTCATTTAACAATGAAACATTATTATAAAGGTATTAATGAATAATAAAAATTGCCAATTCTCTTATAAAAAATCATTACTTCTTTCACATCTTCTTCAATATGTCAGTGTGCACAAGCTTATGCCCCTCATGCTCATAGAAATGCTTCAGGAAGATTCTCAATACTGATGAGCTGTCATACTCTTTCAGCATCTTCTCAAGCTCTGCTATATGGTGCCTGCCGTGGGGCTTTTCTGCGAATCTTAGCATTGCCTTTATCTCTGTATCGTTGAGCTGTGCGAACAGCTCTGCATCCCTGTCGTCATCTTTGTGCATTTCTGAAAGGTCGCGTATGTTTCTTATATGAGAATCTATATTATTGGTGAATGTGTCTGTTGTCATTATTATTTTCAGGATCTCTGAGGCAAATGCGCTGTTGTGCATATTATAACTTGAATTTAAGTGTATATATAAAAATGAAGAGTAAGTTACTCATTATTGGTGATTATTAAATAACATTTTATAAAGTTTGCTTTTAAAGTATATATGTGTATCTTATGGAAAAAGAAGATAGAAGATATAATTATTTAAAAATCATATTTACTGATGAACAATTTCAAGATAAAAATTCTTTTTGGAAAACCGCATATAACTGCAAACAATCTGGATTCATTACCGAAGAGGATGTTGGATTTTTTTTAGATATTGATGATATAAATGTCTTGATTAGGGTTGATAAACCTTATGATATACCTTCAGATTATAAAGAGATTTCAGAAGATTTAATAAAAAACGAAATCATAAACTCAGTCAAAGATTTTGTATCATCACATCTTGAAAACTGTTATGATTCTATAATAAAGATTCATAATTTTGCAAAAGAGAATAAGCATGAACCTTATATATATCTTAAACGAAAGCGAAAAGATGCAGAATTTAGCAAGGGATCAAATATGTTTATTGTTTATGATGGTTTTTATGGTGACAGTCCGTTTAAGAAATTAGCATATATAAAAGATGAAATCGGTCATGTATTGGGCTTAGTTGAAGGTGTCAAATTAGATTCCATCAATAGAAGATATATACAAGGAATGCCAAAAAAACCAGCAGATAAGGCTGTAGAATCTGCTTTAAACAATTATATTAATTTATATGAAGAAGCTTCTGAACCGGATATGTTAAGACGTATAGACTTGACTATTTCAAAAATTAAGAGTGGGGAGATTAAGAGAAGAGTATGGTAAATTCTGGGTTTAATTTTTAACTTAAGCTTTGATGTTATATAATTGATGATGAAGATTAATCTTACCCAAGCAAAATCTTAAGGTTCCCCTCTTTTTGCCTGTCAAAAAGTTTTCTTGCGGAGTCGGTATAATACCTGTGACTTTTAAGGAAACCTATCTGGATTCCTGTCCATTCATCTCCTGATTTTCCTGATTCCTTTCTCAGCAGCTCGGAGACATAAGGAAAATAATCGCGCCCCAGTGGTTCAAGATCTGCGTCGCACATTATCATCTCCAGCTTATCTTTCGGGGCTGTGGGAATTTTTGTGGACAGTATCAGGCGGACTATATCTCTTATCTGCCCTTCTGAAAAACCGAATTCTGGAAGTTCAGCTCTTGCGATTTTTGCGCTCTCTTCCTCATGGTCTCCTGCCTTTTTGATATAACCCCTGTCATGGTAGAGGGCTGCGGCCTTTAGAAGTATCAGCTTATCTTTCGGTATTTTTTCAAGCTCGGCAAGGTAGCAGACGCAATCGAAAAAGGTCTTTGTATGCATCCAGTCGTGATATTCAATGTTTTCCGGGAGCTTTAGAAGCTCTTTTTTCGCATGGAAATATATTGGAAGGATGTCAATCTTTTGTGGCATAAGCCTGATTTATGCAGAAAATAATAAATATCTTTGAAAAATTCAGGTCTGACCAACTATAAAAAGTTATTCTTGACAAATAATTCTTATGCAGATTGATACTGAAAAGATAAGAGATGCTATAAAGGCACACAAGGCCAAAAAAGTTGCTATCCAGATACCTGAAGGAATGAAGACTAAAGCTCTTGAGATATCTGATGCTGTCGAGAAGCTTGGAGTGAATGCAGTGATTGTCGCTGACCCGTGCTTCGGCGCCTGCGACATACCGGATTACCTGATGAAAGAGCTTGGCTGCGACATAATTATACATTTTGCGCATTCGCTTTATGTCAAGAAGACGGAGATACCGGTTGTCTATATTGAATACAGGTCTGATGAAGACCCGACACCGATTCTTGTGAAGAATATGTCAAAACTTTCCGGTGTCGGGAATGTTGGGCTTGTGACAACTG
>JAIVYO010000110.1:0-3587 GCA_048635405.1 Campylobacterales bacterium
TTATATTCTATTTGAAGCGGTACGAATAATAAATAACCATTAAACAGGATTAAAAGAAACACAATCTATAAATCTTTTTAACACAGTCTCCCTTCTCATGCACCCGCTCATCAAACCCCTGACCGCCTCCATCCTCATCCTGGCCCTGCTGTCGGCAGGCTGCACCGATATGGGCGGCGGGTCAGTGGAGAGGTCGACACCAGACTCCACATCCACAGCTGAACCTACACAAGAACCTACAGCTACACCAATAGAATCACAGCATCTGTATGATATAAAACCAGATACATTTGATTATATTAAGATTGACAGAGATAATAATCTTTTTAGTATAGAAATAGAGGGTTCAAAAGTATTCGATGATATATCCGGATGGGAAACAGTATATGACGATAACGAAAATAGAATATTCCAGCGAGAGACATACACCCCTTCCAACTTCGACCTTTACAGAGAGCTCCAGCCGGAGCAGGCCCGCGCGCTTGAGGAAAAGTACGGCTATCCTGTAAAACTTACAAGAGAAGACGCAGATTTAAATCCTAAGGGAGATGGTCAGTTAGATATAGTTAGGATAAAATATGAAGGAACTAAAGGGTCGTTTATATATGAATCTAATATTCCAAAAAAAGGAACCACTAGATTAATTGAAGATTTTTTAAATAGTAAATGAAATATATAATGATATTAACATTCAAAACTATTAATATCGTTATCTACAGATTTACAGTTTGTTATTTCACTAGGTGCAAATGGAGAGGTTTCACTACAGTCTTCGTATAGCCCATGACAACACTCCCAACACAGAATCTCGCACTCGCTCGTATCTCCCGCAATCCCAATCTTATCCTCACCGATATCAGTAAAATTGCTCGCGCCGCGAGAGACCAGAATCAAGACAACAACAACAAGCACCAAAAGCATAACTAGAATTATAAGAGTATTTATCGGCAACTCCATGCCTTTGCGCCTTTTAGAAAACATACATACATTTACCAAAAGAAGTTTATATCTGTTCTCAAGCATAAAAAGATATTTTAAGGTATCAATAAACTTTTTCTCTCTTGTCTATCTTTACGATACCGACAATATTATTGTCATAATCAACTTCATAAAGCACCCTATAGTCCCCTACCCGAACTCTAAATAATTTCTCATCATAACCTTTTACTGTTTTGGAATCATGTTCAACAGGTGTTTCTTTAAGATTGTCAATCTTTTCAAGAATCCGTAACACAAGACCTTTATCAAGTTTTTTTAAGAATTTTACAGCCTGTCTTGAATATTTGATGTCAAACATCATAATCCCAATTCATCTCTTATGTCTTTATCAGAAACAAGCTTGCCTGTTTTTTTATCTTTCCTGTATTCTTTCAAAGCAATATAATCATTTTCAGTCATAATGTTGTCTATATCAACCATATGGCCTTTGATAAAATCAAGATCATCTCTGATTGCTTTTAATTCATCCCTTATATCTTTTGAATTTGCTGCTTCAGACATAAAAATAATATAATTATTCAATTATTTAAGCTTAACGCATGAAAACACTGTTACAAGGAAGCTCCATACCTTTTCTCTTTCTGGAAAGAAACATGCCTATAACTTATCAATGCAGGTTTATATCTGTTTTAAAAGAATCATCTTTCAATCCAGACAAAAATCAAAAAGAAAAACCCTTCATCTTGTCACAGCAAAGCTCAGAACTTTCTCTCTCAAAGCCTTGGCCTTTTTATCCTTAGAGAAATGCTCGCGGACAGGAACAAGCAGCTCATCAATATACTTGGCAACAGTCATCTTAAGGTCAAGAGGATGTATCTTCTTGGCAGCATAAAGCTTTCTTAATTCATCATAGTCCCTTACCTCAAGATTGCCGCCGAACTTCTCAGGCCTTTCAATGACTATCTTATCAAATTTCTCAAAGACTATGTATCTGGCATATTCAAGCACAGGATTGTCCTCTTCCACACCTTCAGGGCAGTACGCTTTCCTGAACTTGTCAAAAACCTGCTCTTTGGAATCAGTCATGAATATAGCAGTCTCAGGCTTTGACTTGGACATCTTAAGCTCAATCTTCCTGTCAACGCCTTTAAGGCCTGTGTCCTTGAACTGAAGGCCCAGAAGCATGTGATGATGTATAGCGACAGGAGGCTTAAGGCCTATCTTGGGAAATATGTCCCTTGCAAGCATGTTCACCTTTCTCTGGTCAAGCCCCAGCTGCGCTATGTCAGCGCCGAGATGATGTATGTCTGCCGCCTGCATGAGAGGATAAAGTATCTGTGCAGCCGGATTATTGACACTGTCCTCGCGCCCCATTATCTGCCCGCATCGAAGAACTCTCTGACATGTTGCATTGCTGGAAAGCTTAAGCACTGTCTCCCAGTATTCAGGATGCGCCTTGATAAACTCAGAAGTCCAGATAAACTCAACATTTTTCATATCAAGGCCGCACGCTTTCCAGACCTCAATGAAATACTCGCCCACAACCCTTATCTTCTCAAGGTCGCCGCCATATTTGTTATTGAGCATAGCAAACCAGTCAGCCACCCAGAACTTAAAATGTATGCCGCATGATGTCAGCTTGTTGACAGTTATAGTTCTCAAAAGACCCTGGGCAATATGTATCTGCCCTGACGGCTCAAACCCGTCATATGCGACAATCCTCTTCTTTGTCCTGAGAAGCTCCCTTAATTCATCTTCCTTGACTATCTCCTCAGCAAACGATTTTATCAGGTTGATCTTATCTTCGACATCCATACATCATCACACAAATAAACATATTCAGCAAAATTCCAATACTATTATTACTATTAGCATCATTTATTAATATAATCATGATATAAACATTCAGGATACAGATATTTTCACAATCCCGTCCTTCTCATCAACATCAAGCTTCCTGTCCAAAAACTTGCCGACCACATCAATGTTTGTCTTCGCATGCCCTGTAAAAGAAGGAGCAGTATAAGAAGACACACCCGTAGCAAAAGCAATGTAAGGAGGAAGCTGATCTGTCATGTACTCATCCACCGACGCGCCCGAATCAATAGATCCTGACAGCTGCTCAGCAGCCAGAACCCCGACCTTCTCCGCCTTCACACCCACTGCCCCAAGACAGTCAGCACCCATCACCGTATTCTCAAATTCAGCCCAAAGAACAATAGATGTCCCGACAGACTCTGTCTTTGAATAGTATGCATCAATCTCAACAGGAACATCATATTTTCCCAAAAGCAATGCTCTGGCAGACTCAGCCTCTCTCTCAGACACCTGCGCCTTCCGTAACTGTTCAGAAGAATGCGCGATGCCGCATATCTTCAAAAGCTTCCCGCTCCAGGAAAGGTCAATCCCTTTCAGCTCAGGCAAAGGATATATGACAACCTTCACCTCAGAGCCGCCTTTTGGATAGTAGCCATGCCTGACAATCTCCATCTCCGCCTTATATCCCATCTTAAGAAGAATAGGAAAAAGAACATGTTTAGTATAAAGAAGCGGAGGGGACCATTTGCCGAAAGTCGCCCCACCTTTGATATCAATCTCAACCCTGTCCCTGACATGCATCGCAGGTATCAAGAGCGCCTGAAGCACAA
>JAIVYO010000111.1:0-3564 GCA_048635405.1 Campylobacterales bacterium
AGGCTGAAGGAAGCAGAAATCAAGTGGGAAGAAAAACAAAAAAAAGAGCATCATGAAATGCGAGAAGAGAGGGTGGAGGGATTAGAAGTAGGGATTAAAGAGAAACTACCAGAGGAGAGACAAAAAGAGGATGCAGAGATAGAGCACATAAGGAACGCGTGCCTGGTATCAGACAGGATACTCAGAGAGATAAAGAACGGCGGTCTTATAAATAACGACATTTCCCTTAAGCACGAGATAAACAGGAAGATAGTAAACGCAGGCAAGGAATGGTCTTTTGACACGCTTGTAGCAGGAGACGAAAACTCTTCAAACATCCATTATTTCCCGAAAAACCAGCACTTCAGAAAGATTGTGCTCTTGGATTTCGGTGTCAAGAGCGATCAGTACACATCAGATGTCAGCAGGACTTTTCTGCTTGAAAGAAACAGTAAAGCAAAAAAAGCTATAGACACTCTCATAAATCTGCATTCACGCCTTGATGATATACTTGAGCCAGGCATAAACGCACGCGATGTCGCATTCTTCGCAAAGAAGATGCTGGAAAAAGAAGGCTATGAAAAAACAAGTTACAGCAATATCCACAGCCTGGGTCACGGCGTCGGCCTGCATGAACACGAGTTCCCTGTACTGTCGGAAAAATCAACACACATCCTGGAAAAAAATATGGTCTTCACACTGGAGCCGGCAATCTATTTCCCGGGAGAGTTCGGCATAAGGCTGGAAGACACAGTCCTCATGAAAGGTATAGGGATACAGAGATTATCCAGATTCCCGTTTGAATGAAAATGCTAATCTGCATTCTCAAGCCTTATAAAATCAAAAGCAAGAGAACGCACACCCTCGTCTTTATGCCCGGGGTCAACTGTTTTAGGGCACCAGAAACCTGCCTTGAAAATAATGCTGTTGCTGCCTTTCTTCAAGAACTTCGCAGGTATCTTCACTTTTTTCTCTGCAGTCAATCCGCCGGAAGAGACAAAATCAAGAGCTTCGTTTCCGTTCACAACAATCCGTATATGTTTGCCTGCTATATATTTCGGAACAAAGAATCGTGCATCAAGCATATATGATTTCGCTTCAGGTAATGTGAATGTGATTGTACCATGCTTGCTGTCTTTGCCGCTCCATCGAAACTTGCCATCGGACGGCCACCAGCCTGCTAAAAGGATGCTGTCTTCTTCTTTTCCCCCCGACATATCAATATTAAGGTAGAGATCAAGACCCTTGTCTGCATCCTTGCCTGATTCCTGAGACAGATCTGGTCCTTTTTCATCATCAACATCATCAACGACAACTATAATTTTCTCATTGTCATCAGATAGCACTGAACCGGCAGACTTATGCAACCCCTCAGATGAAACATGCAAAGAATCAATCTCTGATTCCAGATCAGACAATATTTCAGTAAGATTATTTATCTTGCTCTCAAAAGATTCTGACTTTTTTTTCAACGCCTCTATTTCATCTGCGCTTTTTCGCCCGGAAAATAATCCCATTTATTCACAACCTCCCTGAACGCCTCATATGCCGGATCTTGCGCCTTAAACTTTTGCTTTTTCTTGCAGCCTTATCAAAAGATGTATCTATAGCCTCATATTTTTGAGATATGGAATTAATTTTTCTTGTGGATTTCCCCGAGATATTGCCAAACATCCTCATCAACAGGAACGCCAGGAAAAGGACAAAAGAAGTTATTAAAAGATACCTGTATTCTACAAAAATGCTGCTGCTTTGCTCGCTTGGAAACACATTGATGACTGTTCCTTTCTGATATGTGCTCTTGCCGGAATAATAGACAATCCCGTCCACTGCATATCTCCCGGAAACCTCCGGCGTATAATATGTAGACAGGTTCACCGTGTCGCCGATGCCGACAAGCATCTCATCGCTCTCAAGCGTATCTACAAGATCATCATCCAGATAGATTTCACCTTTAAATTTTGCTTTTGCAGATCTCTGGCCTGTATTCTTAAATACCGCATCAATCCTGACAATATCTCCGGGGTTTGCCCATTGCTTACTTGTCATGACCTGTATCAGCTCTCCTGAAAGTGTAAGCGCACCCTCTTCAAGTATATCAAAAGTAATCATTTTTGTATCGACAATCATATCAAAGATTAAGAAAGAGATATTTGCCCAGTACTGACCTTCCGGAAAATCTTCAGTAGATATATATATCGTCTCTGTCTTTTTAGCAGTAGGCATGACACTTTCAGCAGTAAGGTGCTTTGACAGTACGAGAACAGACCTGTTCGCATCATATATCTCTGCTGTTATCATAGGTATTACTCTCACATTGCCGTTGTTCCTGCCGGAGAATGTGAGAGGAGTTGCAGAGCCCACCTCAATAGATTTCACAGAGACATCACTGACAGAATAATCAATGATCTGCTCACCTATGATCTCTGCAGACACCCACAATACAATGGCTGTCTCAATGTTCATCCCGTACTGGACATCATGCGTCCGCTCGTGGTCCGGCCTTGAGACGAGCATTATCGTGCCGTTGTACTGCCCGTTGGCAGCATCCCATGGCGGCCTGATGATAGCGATTGCCTTGCCTGTCTCATGCGGGCCGAGACGGAGCGATGCCGGATAGAAAGACAGCCATGTGGCAACCTGCCCCCCGGCAGAAAGCTCAACATCGACAGGCACATCTTCAGGATTATTGGCATATATCTCTGCTTCCGCATAACCGCTCTTGAGAAGATTCTCATATTCTATAGTGCCCGGCCCTGCCGCAAAGCTGCCTGCAAAAGCCGCATCTGCCATCAGAAAAGAGAAAAAGAGCACAGACATAAGAGATATGCAGATTCCACGGACAGCCCCTGCTGAAAAAAACGATATCATAATATAATATTTGCACCAGCTCATATATTAAATTACGCAAAAGCATGCAGAAAAAACAGGTAAGCTTAAAGAAGAAAAGAAAGAAAGAGATGAAAAGAAAAACATCTTGTCTATCAACTTGCGGTTGCCGATATCCTTACTGTCGTAGAGCAGCTGCCTGTCAATCCGGAAGCAGGAAGCGTTATCAGCCAGTACAGGTCATCTGAGGTTGCTGTAGGATCACCGCTTTGATCCGCTTCCGCAAGGTTGAGGTCAAACAAAGGGCTGGTATCAGTCAGGTTAGACACTGTATCAGCGAAAATAAACCCTGTCGTAGTATTATATCTCACACCGGTAGATGCCGCATCTGTCTGTATATCATCCGAAACAGGATCTGTGCAGTTCATATATCCATTGTAGACGCTTTCATTGATGTTAAGGTCAATAATGACATTGCCTGTATTTTTGATTGTTGTGGTGATCTCGGAGGAATTATCACCCATATCAACGCTTCCGAAATCAATCTCAGTCTCGCTCACATTCAAGGCAATAAGAGAATCTACAGTGATTGTTGTCGTGTTTATTGCAGTGTCAGTGCCGGCTGTCGCATTGAAATAAACTGTCCAGTCAGTAGGGTTTGCATGATACCAGACAGTGAATGAGCATTCAACATCCCTGTCTGTGCCGGAACCGGCCTCAGTGAAATGGCATGTACCATTCTTGTAGTTGTCTCTT
>JAIVYO010000112.1:0-3482 GCA_048635405.1 Campylobacterales bacterium
TTACAGATATGGATCCCTGGGGGTACTACATATATTCTGTGTACAAGCAGGGCAGCATAAATCTTGCTTTCTTCTCTGAAAAGGCAGGCACTCCAAATGCAAGGTATCTTGGCTTTCGCGTGAGCGACGTTAAGCAGTTTGATTTGCCAAAGAGCGCGTTCATCAAGCTAAAGGACGTTGACTACAAGAGAATCAAGGAAATCGAGGAATACGACTGGTTCAAGACACCTGCATGGCAGAAAGAGCTTAAGGCAATAAAGGAGTTCGGCCACAAGGTAGAGCAGGACTCTTTGGTTGCAAAGTCAATTGAGTTTACAGCAAAAGAATACCTGCCGAGAAAGATTAAGGCTCAGGATTATATTGATTGAATTTTGTTTTGAAGCCTCGACTTCAAATAACCGATCAAACAGGGTCTTAATGTCTACAACAACTTTTTACAGAATTGTATCTGCTGCGATTAACTGAAATTTGCAATTGGCAAATTTGGGTGTGATTTTCTTCAGGAAAACGAAGTCAGTTAATCGCTTGTTATATTTCTATAAGGGCTGAAATTTAGTGCAATGTCCCGAAGGGAAATTTCAGAGTTTGAGTTGATAGTATTCCATTTATATAATTCCTAGTGCTTACAACCGAATATGAATGTAATGATAATTCCAGGAAACGACAATACTTTAATCACGAGCAATTGGTATCCATATGTTCAGGATGAATTGGAAAAGCTTGGATTAGAAGTGATAGCGGAAAATATGCCTGATCCAACGTTAGCAAGAAAAGAAATCTGGATTCCATTTATTAAAGAAAAAATATCCGGCGATAAAAATGCAATTTTAATAGGTCATTCATCTGGGGCGGCAGCAATTTTGAAGTTTTTGGAAGAAAACAAATGTAAGTTAGCAATAATTGTTGGAGCCTATCATTCTGATTTGGGAGATGAATTAGAGAAAAAAAGCGGATATTTTGATGAACCGTGGGAATGGAGCCAAATTAAAAATAATACTAAAAAAATTGTGATATTCGCATCGCAAGATGATCCATATGTACCTATTTCTGAACCAAGACTGATTAAAGAGAAAGTTGATGCAGAATATCACGAATATAAAGATGAAGGGCATTTTGGAGCAGATGTAAACAAAAAGGAGTTTCCTGAATTAATTCTAGTTGTAAAGAAAGCAATTTAGACCCCAATTCAAATTGAACAGACAAAGAGTTTTGCAGAAGAATTAGGGGATTATTATTTGCAGATAGACAATGATTTCTACCTGTCTCCTCAAAAAAATTAAATCAATATGAAAAAAACACATTATCAATACTATAAATCACATCCCAAAAAGCCCCAAGATCCATTCAATAAACCCTATCTTTTTCTCAGGTCTTCTCTGTGACAATACATCGCCGGTCATATGATTTTCAACAGTAGATATATCTTCATCACCACTTTCATAAGCGCTTATATAACACTTATGTAAGTCTCCTCTGCTATCGATTACAATAACCGTTGCATTAAGGCTTTCAGGAAAGAATCTGATTGTCTTTTCAGACTTTTTCTTTATCTTCACAGTCTCAAGACGCCATCTTTCACCGTCAAGAATATAGTACTCAATATCTGCATCAGAGCTGTCTTTATTTACCATTATTATCTGCCCCAGCCTGTCTGACATATTGCAGCTGACAGAAAACATCTCTTCATTCCCTCGTTCAAGAACAGCAACCCATCTGTCTATATCATATTTTTTCCCAAGAAAGAACATCCTTGCCCTGAACCTGTAAAGCCCGGCCTCTGCATTATCCACTTTATTGGTAAGATCAACAGTCTTGTTTGAATGGGCTGGGATCTCAAAAGATATTTTGTTAGAGTTCCACTGGTGCGACCAGACCGAGCCGTCAAAGCCGTCAGACAGAAGTGTTGCATTGTCATATACATAAGAGTAAATCGTCGCATTCTCGCTTTTGCTTGAATTGTTGAATATCTTTATCTGTGTTGTGAACCCGTCACCGATGTAAACATTATCGTCGAAGCGTATGACATCATATGCTGTGTTTTTCGTATGCTCATCTGACTTTTTATCATTTTCCGAAATAGTGCACACATTTTCATAAAAATCTCTGTTATCGCCGTTTTCGCAGGATTCTTCGTTTGTCTGGTCATATATTTCCTCTTCTGCACAATCTTTGTTAGTATTTATCTTGACAGTTCTTTTCTTTTTCAGCAGACTGTCCTTGTAATATGACCATGTTCCCTCTGCATAATTGCACGCTCTCACACTTATCTCATAGTCTCCCGGAAGATATGCGCCGTCACATCCATCTTTGAGCATCAGGGGTATATTCAGGTAGAACCTGCTGTCGCTCCTGACACCTCTGATCTCAACACCTGTGTTTGTCTCGCAAAAGTTCCTGTATATAGTTTTCCCGTCAAGGTCATTGCTTGCCTTTTTCGGCCCTGATACATACCCTATTATTCTGAGCTTGCCATGCTCATATGGTCCTGAGTCATATCTGACACCTATTGTCGAGACTGTCCCAAAATCAAGAGAATCCCGCATACTTATTATCTCCAGCCTCTCTTCTCCGCCCTGCTCACCATCGTCGCCATCGCCACCGTCTCCTGTATCATTGTCCTGGCCTGTAGGCACAACATCAAATGTCTTATACCTTGTCGTGTATGTGCCGTTGTAGTTAAATCTCAGGTATGCTTTGTATGTGCCTTCAGCGCCCCCTATAGAGCTCCAGTTGTATGTGAATGCAAGTGTCTCGTTCGCACCGGGCACAATCACAAGATTGCTCTCAAGCATATTCTCGGAAAGATACTCGTAAGATCCTGACTCTGTCCTGAACCCTATCTTAAGAGACAGGTTTCCTGTCGCAGCATAGTCGTTCGGGTTGTATAGTGTGACCTGTATTGTCTGGTTATCTCCGTAAGACACATTCAGCGCATCAAAGTTAAGCTGTATCTCTGGAGCTATCATCCATATTGTGGTGGGCAGGTCTGCGGCATGGGCTGGAACACATGTCATGGCGGCAAGCAGGATGGCAAGAAAGACATAGATATACTTGCCTTTTCCTTCCATCATATCACCTGAAATTCTATAGTTTCTGGATACAGGATATAGATTGTTGACAACTGCGGTGGGTGATTGGAGCAGAAGGCAGGCATATGTCTATGGCTGCAAGACCAAACTTTTTTAAATATGTGCCATAAATGACACAGCATGGACAAGCAGACTATGGACAATTACCTAAAGGCCGGAAAGATAGCTGCAAATGTTTTGGAAAAGACAGGAAAAAAGATTGTGTCAGGTGCCACATATATAGATATTGTAGAGCATGCAGAGCACATGATAACAGATGCAGGCGCGGAACTTGCCTGCCCTACAACCCTTTCAGTTAACGATATCGCTGCTCACTATACGCCTCTTGCAAATGACACGGCAAAGATACAGGATAAAGACACAGTAAAGCTTGACCTAACGGTGATGATAGAT
>JAIVYO010000113.1:0-3480 GCA_048635405.1 Campylobacterales bacterium
GGTGTACCTCTATGCCCAAATCTTCTATCTTTTTTGCAGCAGATATGGCCTCTCTTGTGGAATTGGATCTATCCCCTGCAATAACCTTTACTCTGTCAGAGACATTACCAAAAGAATCTTCAATAAATTTAAGCTGTTCATCCCATGTCAGGGAACATGAGTGCCCTGTGCATCCTGACACTACAATGCCATCAACTCCTCCTGCGATTACATAGTCTATCAGCCTATACATCCCTTTATGGTTGACAGGATAATCTATAGGACTCCCTTTTTCAAATAGAGGGGTTACAAGCGCAGGAAAGCATCCTGAAATATTTTTTATCATGATAATCACTTAAATAATACAAGATTTATAATTTGATTAATTATTAGTGATTAACATTATGTGTAATAACTTATATTCTTTTTGCATAATCTTAAACAAATACACAACATTTATTTAATGTGTTGATAACAGATTATGTCATGGCAAAAAAGTTCAAAGAGATCTCAGTCATAATACCTATCTACAAGGATGAGAAAAGGCTGAAAATGTCCCTCCCAAAGATAGTGCAGTACCTTAAAAACAATTTCAAGAAGTTTGAAATAATAATCGCACTTGACCCTCCTGCAGGCACCACTGAAAAGACTGCAAAAAGCATATTTAAGGATGTAAAGATAGTGAAGAACAAAAAGCGCATGGGCAAAGGATACTCTGTAAAGGGAGGAATGCTGAAAGCAGTATATGATCCTGTCCTTTTCATGGACACCGACCTTTCAACGCCTGTTGAAGAGATAGAGATACTGCTGCCATACCTCAGGGACTATCATGTCATCATCGGCTCAAGAAACATGCCGGAGTCAAAGATAAAGAAAAGACAGCCCTTCCTCAGAAGCACTCTCGGGAACATATACCCGTATCTTGTCCGGTTGCTGGTCACAAGAGACATAAGAGACACCCAGTGCGGCTTCAAGCTGTTCCGGAAAGATATATTAAAGCCTGTGTTCTCATTACAGAGGATAGGCGGATTCGCCTTTGATGCAGAGATACTGCTTATCGCAAAGAAGAAAGGATATAAGATAAAAGAAGTTCCTGTGGAATGGAGCAATTCAAAAGACAGCAGGCTCAATGTCTTTAAGGATTCATTTAAAATGGCAGTAGATGTTGCAAAAATATTTACAAATAGCAAGAGAGGTTTTTACGATGGAGACTAAGTTGATCATTTTCGCGCTTGTCGCATTCTGCGCACTTTTAGGCGCAGCAGGACAGATATTTTTCAAGCAGGCATCAGCAGACATAAGTATGGATATCAAGTCATGGGTATATAATTACAAGCTTATAATAGGAATATCGCTATATGCAATTGCCACAATACTTTTCGTTGTCGCCCTGAAATACGGCAACCTCTCAATCCTTTATCCGATAATCGCCACAAGCTACATATGGGTAGCAGTCTTTTCTAAAGCATTTCTTGGAGAAGCGTTTCCCCCGTTCAAATGGATGGGGATACTCCTGATTATCGCAGGAGTAGGCATTGTAACAAGATAAGGGTGTATAGATGTCTGATACAAGTAAAGAACCAAGAGCATCAATACTCTATGATAAAAAGATGCTCATCCTTTTCATCCTTGCGACAGCATATTTCCTATTCCAGCATCAAGCAGCCCTTTCATGGGATTTCAGCTCTTATGTGGAAAATGCGAAGTACTGGTTCTCAGATGGAACATATCTTGAGCCGTTAAGGCCGCCGCTTATGCCGTTCATCTTAGGCATATTAAGCATATTCGGCTTCAGTATGGCAGAATACATATATATCATCATCATATCCGCCCTTTTCATGCACTCAAGCGCAAAGCTTGGTGAAGCATTAAGATTTGACAAGGTCGCCTTCTACGCAGTAAGCCTGAACGCATATGTCCTCATATCCGGCCTGTATAACGGCACAGAGCTCCTGTCAGTCGCATTGCTTGAGCTTTCAATTGCCGCAATCATTAAAAGAGAAGCAATATCCGGCCTTTACCTGGGGTTAAGCGCACTTGCAAGATACACAGGCCTCGGGCTGTTCCCTGTTCTGGTGCTTTTAGGAAATCCGAAAAAGATAGTGAAAAGCATAATTCTTTTCTCAATACCTGTGGGCATATGGTTCCTTTACAATTACATAAAATTCGGCAATTTTTTCACAAGCATAGCAGACCAGTATGCAAACAACATACTCTACAGGGACTATCTTATCCAGCCGGCCAACCCCCTGCATTTTCTTGCTGTCCTGAACATATTTGCCCCGTTTTTTGTAATAGGTCTTGTGGCAGGATTATACAGCCTTGCGCAATATATCTATAAGGGAAGAGAAAATATCAGGTCATGCCTGAAGTCCGCCTTTGACAACAGGAAAGGAGAGATGATAATGCTTACATTATTGATATTTTCTGTAATATCTTATTTGAACATCCCTATGAAAGATCCGCGGTATCTTTTCACGATGAATGTGCCTGTTATATATTATTCATATCTCGGTGTCAGGTATGCGGCAAGAAAGATAGGCAAAAAGACAGCAGCGCTTGCAATTGTGATGTTCCTCCTGTCGTTCTCGCTTGTCATTGTGGCAGAGATTACAAGGATGGACGGAAAGCCGCTGATAAAAGAGCTGTATTATGACACGCCGGACATATATCTTGACGCGATAGGCACATTGAAAGATGCAGGGCTTGAGGACTGCTCTCTCATGTCAAATGCATGGGTCTTGATGAATTATCTCGGGCAGCCGTCAGAGCCATCCACAAGACGCGAGTTCGTTGAAGAAGACATTGAAAATGGAAAAATCATGCTCTTATTTTTCACTATAGGAGAGCCAGATTATGTTCAGGATAGGCAGTTCATTGAATCGCTTCCAATCATTTATCAGGATAGTAGTTATGTCATTATCGGAAAAAAGGGTGCATGCCTTCCGCAGGAGGTTGTAGACATCACATATCTTGAAGATTTGAGAAGGATAGTATACAGAAGAGACAGCATGACCATAAACACAAACCCCTGCATCATCCTTTTCGGCAATGCGCCTCTGCTTGAGAAATCATGCAACCTGATCAACCTGAACGGCTTCACGCAGGACGAGAACAGGTGGACAGGGGTCTGAATCACCTTTAAGAAACAGGTTTTGTTCTATCTAGCAAAGTCAAGGTCATTGAGATCTATTCGATAACGCCAGGAGAGGAAACTGGAGAGAAGTTATAGTTCCAAAGATAGTTTAAGACTGTTCTGTAAGCAGTAATCATTTGCTTTGCTGTCGCTTTTCGTTTAAAGACCGGTTTTTTGTAAGCATAGAGTTCTTTTATTATATTAATTTCATACAGGTCATATATAAAATTTTGGAATTTGGGTGAAAACATAGGATCAATCAGAACAAAATGTTCACCTTTCAGGAATATATTTGTATCTAAAATATCACAAAAAATACCGTTAAGATGCATATTTTTTATTACAGGTTCCATTTTTTTGATAGT
>JAIVYO010000114.1:0-3423 GCA_048635405.1 Campylobacterales bacterium
AAAAGAACCTTTTATCATTTCGAGCTATGATAATTTAAAAGAAAATGCATTAGATCCATTAAGCTTGCTTTTATCTTTACCCTCTATTTATCAAACAGATGAGATATTAGAAGATTTAAGAAAGGCATAGAAGAAGTGCATTATGCTCTTGGCAGTATAAGCAATCATATTTTTATTTCAGAGTATAGATTGAAACTTCCTTCTGAAAATGATATCAAAAATACATTTGAAAAGATAATATGAATCAAGAGTTATCATGTCTTTGGGAAAATATCAACAATCAAAATTTTAATCCCATCGAATTCGAGGGAATTAGAAAAAGATCATGTCTTAGCAGTTTATGAAAAAAAGCATAAAAGTTTGACATCACAATCTGTGACCTCAAAGACTCCCAAAACCCACAACCCATTTATACTCCCTGCACACAAACAACACTATGGAATACAAGGGCCTGACACTGGACAAGTTCCAGGTTGATGCGATAGAATCAATCGAGAAGAATCATTCTGTCGTCGTATCATCACCTACAGGATCAGGAAAAACACTAATCGCTGACCGTATTATCCAAAACCATATCGATAACGGGAATAAAGTGATATACACCGCACCAATTAAAGCTCTATCCAATCAAAAATACAAGGAATTCTCAACAGAATACGGCAAGGAAAAGATAGGTCTGATAACAGGCGATATCACGATAAACCCCACAGCACCCATAGTGATCATGACAACCGAAATATACAGGAATATGGCAATATCAAGAGATCCTGCACTCAAGAAAGTTGCTTATGTGATCTTTGACGAAATCCATTTCATAAATGATGTCCAGAGAGGCTATGTATGGGAAGAGTCGATCATCTTTTCAGGCAAGAATGTCAGGTTCCTGTGCCTTTCAGCTACAATCCCGAACGCTAAAGAGTTTTCAGACTGGATAAATGCTATCAAAGGACATACAGTTGATACAATCATAAATGATAACAGACCTGTACCGTTATACAGGAAGTTCTTCAACATAGAAGACGGGATTACGACGTTGGAGGATATGAAGAAAAAACATGAGAAATATAAACAGTTTTTTGTGAAAAGGCGGAAGAAATCCAAGCCTGTAAACCCTTATATCAAGACGCATGTTGAGCTTGTATCGCTTATCAGAGACCAGCTGCCCTGCTTCTTCTTTACGTTCTCAAGACGCAAGTGCCAGCAGAATGCACTTGAACTTGTAAAGACGAAAATGTTCAAACCAAACAATGATATTATCAATCATGTAAGGCATAAGCTGATTGATGCACCGCCAGAGATCAATGACCTGAAATCTGTGAGGGATCTGAGGCAGGTGCTTCCATACGGAGTCGGTTTTCATCATGCAGGACTTTTGCCTATCATAAAAGAGCTTGTTGAGGAACTTTTCTCAAAAGGGCTTATAAAAGTCCTCTATACGACTGAGACTTTTGCAGTAGGCATCAATATGCCTGCAAAAAGCGTGTGCTTTGATTCTATGATGAAGTTTGACGGCATAAATTACAGGTATCTTAATTCCAAGGAATATTTTCAGATTGCAGGCAGGGCAGGAAGACGGGGTATTGACAAGGTCGGGTTTGCATATGCTGTTATTGATATGAATGATTTCAACTATCCATTATTGAAAAGTATAACTGCAGACGATACAGACCCTATAAGATCGCAATTCAGGCTTTCAGTCAATACTGTATTAAATCTTGTCAAACAGCATAATACAGAGGAAATAAAACATATACTGTGCAAGAATTTCAATACATACCAGAAATACGGCAAGAGGTATGATACTGTAAAGTCAACTGAGATCTACCGCAATTATAATAATCTATATAAGGATCTTGAGAGCCTTGGATATATCGAGAATGGCAAGCTTACGGCTAAAGGTGAATTTTCAACCAGGATATATTATGATGAGATTGCAATAGGCGAGATCTTTGCAACCAACTTCTACAAGACATTAGATGAGTATGATATCCTTTTGATCATAGCTGCTCTTGCCTACGAGAATAAGCCCAAGGATGAGTTTTTTAACATGTTTAAACAGACATCTGTGAAAAAGCTTATCCTGAAGATCAAATCAGATCCTTATCTTAGAAGTGTAGAGCAATTATCTTTTATTGAAGCTCTTACAGCTATCGTATACCTGTGCTATAAAGGATCCAGCATCTTTGATATCATTGATAACACAAATCTTCTTGAAGGCGATGTGATACGCCTGTTCAGGCAGGTACTTGACATTATCGGCCAGATCATAAATGCTACAGAAGATCAAGACCTGGTCAGGATGCTCAAGAATTGCGAAAATAAGATAGACAGCTCTATGGGCGATATTGATGTTTTGTGAGTGTTGCCACAGGCAGATAATAGACATAAAAATTATTAAGGTATAATCTTAAAGCAGAAAAAGACTTCTTAGAACCAGATACTCGCATCGTAATATTTATATTGTTATCTTCTCATAATAACATTATGGTAACGAATATCAGAGATGAAAGGATAATAGATTCTTACCCGAAAGTAGCTGAAAGAAAATCCTGGAAATTCAATCTTTTTAACTATGAAACACCTGACCAATTCATTGTTATCTCATACCTTGTAGACCTGAAGGATTCCCAGACCAGAGAAAAGTATGCTTCTAGCAACCTAAAGTTCGGATACCATCCTGAGTATATACCTGATGCTGAAGAGAGGCAGGATGAAGAGATAAAATTTGACCTGCTCGGAGAATATGAACAGATAAAGGATGACCAGGATAAGGCTGGAAGGATTGAAGAGATATTTGAAACAATACACAGCATAGAAGAGGGAAGGCTGAACGATCATATAAAATATATCAAAGAGACAAAGATACCTGAGATTGAGCAGGAGATGAGGATATATTCTGAAAACCCTATAGAGGGAATGAGAGAAATGGCAAAGAAAGATGATATAAGCTTAAGGTTCTCTATCCAGGACCTATCAAGAGAAGTCTATCTGCTGCCACAGATAGATCTTACAAAAGCTGTGCTTGGCATCAAGAGACTTTACGGCATCCGGACAAAAGATATTGAAGAATTGAAATGGAAACTTGAATTCTTAGAAAAGTCTGAGCTCCTGAAAATGGAAAATGTTGGAGAGAGTGATGATAAAGTGTGTATCATATATAAGCCTGTGCTGAGCTCTGACATAAAGGAAGAGTTTGACCTGCCTGAAAATGCAGATCTCAGTCTTATTCTCGCATAGATTATTTCTAAGAGCAGAACAGAAAGACTGCAATCAGGAATTAAATGAACCAAATAAATAATCAGTCCAATCATTTAGTTGATTTTCAATAGAATTGTCATCTGCCGGCATCTCGGGAATCTTTGCCTCGACATTAAGGACTTCTGACTGATTTACATGTTCAAATGCATCCCATATTATTTTTGC
>JAIVYO010000115.1:0-3370 GCA_048635405.1 Campylobacterales bacterium
AATTTTAGCAGTACCAGGAGTTGATGCAGTAAACTTATTTGCTTCTGTTGAAGTATTATCAGTAGTTGATTCAGGAGCAAGATAAGCTGTAGCATCTCCGCCTTCAAGAGGCAGTACATAAGGATTAGTAGGCATTGGTACTCTACTATGCAATGCTGCAACTTTAAGAGCTAATCTTAACTTGTTTACAAGGGTAGCTGAAAAACCAGTTGGTACAAATTCATCACCTGAACCAGTAGTTGTAGAAACAAGAGCCTTAAATTCCTCAAAGTCTGACATTTCTTTAAAATCAACTTTTCTCTTCTCATCATGCGCCATTATCTTCTGTCCAATAAGCAATGCATCATTTAGGTCATGAAGCCTTTTAAGTTCCGGTGTAGCTGCATTACCAAGAATAACTTTCTTAAAACCAAACTCAGGAGAACCAAAAGGTGTAACAACTGAAAACTCCCCTTTCCTTGCTCTTGACTTGGCTATTTTCTTTGCTTCTTTATCAAGGTCTGCTTGTTTCTTATCCAAGTCTTTTTCTTTCTTGTCCAAATCTTCCTGCTGTTTGGTTTTCTGACCTTCCATAACTGCTTTCATAGTATCTTCTACTATGGTTTTAATTTCAGCATCAGATTTGTCACCAGATTTGATTCTTTTCTGAACAGCAGCAAGTAAATCTTCAACACTTTTCTTTGATACATCATCATCACCATCATATTCTTCATGTGTTATTTGAAAGTCTATACCAATTTTTCCCAATTCCAGCCCACGAATATCTTCTTTTATATCATTTAACAGTTTCTTTGCAGTTTCATAACCCATACCTGTTTTGATTTCAACTCTATGATATTCTGTCTTACTCTCTCCTCCTTTGCCCGAATACCCCAAAGACATCATCACAAACACTGATGACGCTGCGATGAGAACCATAAACAAAACCATTTCCATAACAATCCACTCAAAATACTTATCATTTCTCCCTTTTAACCTTTTCCCTCTCAATCTCTTCCATCAGATCTTCCATCCTTCGGATAAACCTTCCTGCATGCTCAAGCATCCTGTCAAGCATGCCTCCTGATATCGTCTTTATCTTACCGTGCTCATAATCCTTCCATGTCCTGACAATCTCATCCACATACCTGACATACTCCGGCTCAAGCTTTTTCTTCTTCACAAAGACATCTTTAAGGGTAGAAGCGACCATCTTCTGCGCCGGTGGAGAAAACCCGGCCATAATCAAAGGAGCCTGCCCGGAATCCACGACAGCAGTATATATCTTCTCAAGCACATTAAGCATGAACTCATGCCGTATCCTCTTAATCCTCAAAGGCGCCTTGCCGATCAACGCCCGCATAGACTCCTTGGTGCCTGGTATCCTTCCCTGCGACAGCAGTTTTTTTAAGGGAACAAAAAATCCTGAGGGGTCATATACAGGTATGCCATCCCGTATCTCCTGGAATGTCACAGGCGACCCGTGCCTGATAAGGTCCCAGTACTCGGAAAGATTATAATAAGATGTATGTATAGATATGTCATATTCTTTTTTCACATTGCGCGCAGCCTCATGTGCGCAGACATCCAGCTTCTTCCTTGTAAGGTGATCGACAATCTCTATATCATCAAATATGATGACAGCAGTCATGTCTTTTGTCTTTGAGAACTCGCTTGATGTCAGGAGCCAGACTGATTTGATGACAGGCTTGAACTTATCAAGCACATGTTCGCAGTATTTCTTTATGGCTGTTACCTGTTCAATCTCTTCCTTAGCCTTTTTCTCTTCAGGCTTTTTTTCTGTCGATTCTTTCGCTTTTTGCTCTGTCAATCTTCACATCCCCTATAGCTTTCTCAAGGTTTGATGCATACACATTGCTTGAATATATGTCATTCTCAGATATGTCTGACACCTTCCCCGACTCAAACGCCCTCTTGTTCGTGTGCATCATCTTCAGCGTCTCAAGATGGTCCTTTGAAACAAGCCCTGTATCAACAAAATGCATCTTAAAATGCTTCATTATCTCAGCATGGCTTTTCGGTTCTTTGCTGCCTACCTTCTTCAGCGCCGCACTGCACGCATTCATGCTCTTGTCGTACGCGTCATTCACCATCTTCTTCTTTTTCATGAAGTCAAGCACATTGAACAGCTTGTCCATGCTCTCTATGAAGTCACTCACAGTCGCAAGATGCTTCTCAATCTCCTTTCCTGATATGTGTGTAATCTCTCCGTGGTCTATCTTTCTTGTCAGCTCATAGAAATTCTCATAATCCTGGACAATCTTTGCAGGTATTATCTTTGTCCGGACAAACCTTTCGGATATCTCCTTCCCTATGTTCTTCGCCGCAGGAGGCGCAACACCTGCAAACATCAGCACAGCCTGTGCAGATTCCACCATGGCGGACAAAAGGTCTGCTGTAATTTCCTCAAGAAATATCTTCCTTGCCTCAGCAAGTTTTTTCGGAGCATCATTGATAAGCACCTGAGCTCTCTCCTTCGTCCCTGAAAGCTTTCCCTGGTTTAGAAGAGACTGTATAGGTCTTATGTATCCTGACGGGTCATACAGCACAAGAGCATCCTTCATCTGCGTTATTATCCACGGCTGGCCTGACCTGACCATGTCCCAGAATACGCTCAATAGTTTGGGTGCCTGTATATGCAAGTCCAGCTTGTCCTTGTCCATCGCCATCTTGGATATCTCGCGCAGGTTCATGTTGATGAGGTCACTCACGCGCGGATTAAATCCGTCCCGCGTATCATCAATAATCACAAGGATATCAATATCTGAGCCCTCGACAAAATCCTTGCGCACAGCAGACCCGGAGATATATACCGACTTTACAACTGTCTTGTATTTCTCGCATAAGGGCAGGATATACCTGTTTATCTTCTCAAGCACCTGCTTTTCCATAGATAGCTTTTGGCACAGGGCATATATATCCTTTAAAGAAATAGGCGTTATCATTCGCAGAAATCAATACCAGACTTTTTCTGCACTTCAGCAGCATACATAAGAAGGTTTGCGATTGCGCCCTCAAGACCATCTCCAAGCGTTGCTCCGGTGATAGAACCTAATGTATCAGGAATCTCTTCTGTCAGCTTGGCAATAGCTTCATCAAGCATAAGGTACTGGTACTCTTGACCATTTATTTCAACAATTCCATCGGAAGGTTCAATGACACGATAACCAATCTCCAATCCCTTTGTAAGCCAGTCAAAATATAAGGATGCGTTAAGATCAGGTTCACCTATTGACCCGAAAGGAAAATCATCAGGATGAAAAGACCATTTATTTTCAATACCATGTCTTATCGCATCATATATGCATGACGGAAATTCACCATTCTCAAGACTTTTTTTAACAGCATCTCCTGGCAAATTCATAGCATT
>JAIVYO010000116.1:0-3315 GCA_048635405.1 Campylobacterales bacterium
CATTGGTGGTAAAAACGGGGTTAACTACCAGGGATTCAAGAATATGATAGGAATTATCCGTCAGCCTGCTTTTGTTCTTTGTGATTATACTATGTTGAAGTCCCTTCCTGAAAAAGAGTATTTATCCGGTTTGGCGGAGATTGTAAAGCATGCTGTGATCCGGGATCGGGTTATGTTTGAAATTCTTGAGAAGAATATCAAAAAGCTTTCGGGCGTCAAAAGAATAGGTCTTGTGACAACTGTGCAGCATATTGATCATCTGGGCAAGATGAAGGCAGTCCTTGAGAAGAATGGCGTCAAAGTACATATAGGAAAGCCTAAAATTGCCACATACCCAGGCCAGATCCTCGGATGCGACCAGTCTGCAGCAAAAGATGTGGAGGACAAGGTTGATGCGTTCCTCTATGTCGGCTCGGGTCTTTTTCACCCTTTAGGCATCGCGAGAGCTACTGATAAAAAGGTCTTCTGCCTTGATGTTGAGAAGGTGGGAATTTATACTATAGAAGATGAGAAAAGGAAGTATGATATCAGGCTTGCAATGAAGCAGCACAAGTTCGACGAGGCAAAGACTGTGGGCATGCTTGTGACGACAAAGAAAGGTCAGATGGCAAAAGATGTGTTTGCGATAAAAGATAAGATTGAAAAGGCTGGGAAGAAAGCGTATATCATCTCTATGGATCACATATCGCCGGAGAAGATACTGGGGATGAAGCTTGATGTCCTTGTCAATACTGCCTGCCCGAGGATTGAGGAGGATTTGGTTTTTGATGAGCCTGTCGTGAACTGGGACAGTATGAAAAAGGTTTTATAGTATAAAGTGCCTTAACTATCTATGCAAAAATCCGAATTCTTAAAGACTGCACTTGAAGCTGTAAAAAAAGCTGAAGATATCATAATGCAATATTATGCTTCAGGCAAGCTTGATACAGAACTAAAAGAGGATATGTCACCTGTGACTGTCGCCGACAAAGAAGTTGAGAAAGCGATAATAGAAACTATCAGGTCGAGGTTTCCGGAGCACTCAATTCTTGGCGAGGAATCGGGTAAGAACAAAAAAGATTCTGAATACCTATGGATCATAGACCCTATTGACGGCACCAAAAACTATATGCGAAATATTCCAATCTTTGCAATAGAGATAGCGCTTATGAAAGACGGCGAGGTCATCATGGGAGTCTCAAATGCACCTGTGTTAAAAGAGCTGTTATATGCAGAGAAAGGGAATGGCGCATACCTTAACGGCAGAAAGATAAGCGTATCCAGGACAGGAGATATCAGAAAGGCGTATGTCTGCTTCGGCGGAATCAAACATTTCAAAAAAAGGATTGAAAATCTTATCCGGCTTTCTGAAATAACAATGGCATCGCGCGGATATGGAGATTTTTTTGCTTATCATCTGCTAGCGCAGGGAAACACAGACATTATGATAGACTGCCATACAAATATATGGGACATTGCAGCAGTGTCAATAATAGTTGAGGAAGCAGGCGGAAAGTTTACAGACATCAAAGGCAATCCGGTGACCGAAAAGATTGATTCTGCATTGGCCACAAATGGTAAGATGCATGATGAGGTTGTAAAAATGCTTAATGAATAGAACACTAATTTTTTATTATCTTGACGCTCTCTATTTTCTGATTAGTTACATTATCTATTTCAATTATTATTTTCTTCAATTTTATCTTTTCGCCTTTCTGAGGAATCCTCTTCAGCCTATGCTCAATAAATCCTGCAAGAGTATTGAAATGCTCATCTTTCAATCCCAGATGAAGGATCTTGTTAAGCTCCTCAATTGAAGCTTTTGCGTCAACCCGAATCAGCTTATCACTGACTTTCTTAATGTAAACACTGTCCCTTTTGCTCTTATCAAATATATCCCCCACGATCTCTTCCAATATATCTTCAATCGTGACCAGACCTGAAACATTTCCGTATTCATTGACAACAATTGCCATAGGTATCTTTTTATTCTCAAATTCAGAAAGCAGATCATCAATCTCTTTAGACTCAGGTACAAAAAACGGTTTCAGAATCATATCCTTTACCTTGACTTCCTGTTTTTTATCTTTAATATATTTTAAAACATCATCAACATCCAAGACCCCTACAACATTATTTTTATTTTCCAGATAGACTGGATATCTGGAGAAAGGTGTCTTTACAACAAAATCAATCACTTCATCCAATCTCTTATTTCCATCAATCATCTCAACATCGATTTTTGGAGTCATAACTTCAGTGACATCAGTCCCTTTGAATTCTAAAATATTATGCATCATATTGGCTGCTTCTTTATTCAGAACACCTTCTTCAGCACCCATAGTCACGATTGTTCTCAACTCCTCTTCTGAAAGACCGCTCTCTTTTTTTGAGCCTAACAGCCGGGACATAAACCGTGCAATCATCTCAAAAAATTTAACAAAAGGCGATAATACTATAGATAATATCTCTATAGGCCTGGCCACCAAAAGCGATATCTTTTCTGCATTCTGGCTTGCAAAAGTCTTGGGGGTTATCTCTCCGAACACAAGTATCATGAAGGTCATTACACCTGTCGCAATTCCGACTCCGCTTGAACCGAAGAGATCTGTAAACACAACAGTGGCGAAAGAAGCGGCACCTATATTGACCAGATTGTTTCCTATCAGGATTGTGATAATCAATTTGTGGGGGTTTTGCTTTAACCTATGTAAAGTTTCTGAACCCTTCTTTTTCTGGGCAACCAATGATTTGACTTTAATCATGCTTATAGACATCAAGGCAGTTTCAACGCCTGAAAAAAAAGCTGAGAAAATGATCAATACAAGCAATATCAATATCTGGGTCTCAATCATAGTTATCAACCATGTTATATCAATATATTATCAATACTTGTATATAAAATCAGGTGATTGATATCAAAGGCGGCACTGTGGGAAGGAAACCACTTCTATTATTGCCACAGACGGGATTGTGCATGATGACATTGTGCAGGCTTTAAACTCAGGGTCTATAAAATAAGCGCAGGAAAACTATTTTTCTGGCAAGGCAAAGATTTATAAATTATTATACTCCTATAAAGTTATGAAAATAATACAAACAGAATTGCCTATAACTCTCCAACTAGAAAAAGGTTTAGATAAATGGACCATTCCTTCTGAGGGAAATAAAAGACCACGGATTACATCTGAACTTAGCATGTGGGATAAGCTGTTGTGTATACCATATATAAAAGGACCATTGATAAAACGTACAGAATTGGTTTCCCCTTTCTACGGTGAAACATATGCTGAATTGTTTGAAGATGATACTAGAATAAAAATGTTTTCACTAGAT
>JAIVYO010000117.1:0-3246 GCA_048635405.1 Campylobacterales bacterium
CTTTGACAAGTGCGATGCACAATGGCGCGGTATAGGGACAATACCGAAAAGTGGCCTTAAACTAAAAGAAAAATATAAAAAACAGGATGCTATAAGAAAATACAGAGACATACTGAAAGGCCTGCCGGAACCGGAAGAGAACAAGGAATGCAGATGCGCAGATGTGATGTTGGGAAAGATCAGTCCACAGCAATGCCATATGTTCGCGAAGGGATGCGACATAGAAAACCCGATTGGGCCCTGCATGGTCGGCTCTGAAGGTGCATGCAGGATAGCATACAGGTATAGGGATAAGATATGAAAGAAAAGAAAGTCACATTGAACCACGGTTCCGGAGGGGCGCTGATGGGAGAGCTTGTATCAGGAATAAGAAAATCCCTTGAACTGAAAGGTAGCTGGGATGGCACTCTTGACGACAGCGCATACCTTAAGGCAGGAGACAGCTATCTAGTGTTCACCACAGATTCATACACCCAAAGCCCGCACTTTTTCCCGGGAGGAGACATAGGAAAGCTTGCAGTGACAGGAACCATAAACGATCTTGCCGTGATGGGTGCAAGGCCGATAGCACTCTCCTTCTCCATTGTTGTAGAGGAAGGATTCCCTATGGAAGACCTTGAAAAGATTATATCTTCAGCAAACGGGATATCGAAAAAGCTTAATGTCCCTATAGTCACAGGCGACACAAAGGTCATGCCGAAAGGACAGCTTGACGGCATAATGATAAACACGGCAGGTATAGGAAAAGCAGCAGATATAATACAAAATGAGAACATATCAGAAGGAGACAGTATAATAGTCACAGGACCTGTCGGTGACCATGGGGGGGCAGTGCTTGTCAAAAGGTTCGGCTATAAAACCAATTTAATCTCTGACTGCGCCTCGATCATAGATATAATGGACATGCTCAAAAATAAGATAAAATCAGCAAAAGATCCGACAAGAGGTGGTCTTGCTGCCTGCTTAAACGAGCTTGCAGATAAGGCAGGTGTAAGAATAGTAGTAGATGATGATAAAATACCGATAAGAAAAGAGACAAGAGCGATATCTGATATTCTGGGAATAGATCCCCTGACTCTTGCCTGCGAAGGCCGTGTCGTCTTTGCCGTCTCAGAAGAAGACGAAAAAGAGGTCTTAAACCTCTTAAAGGCAAAATATCCGGATGCAGCGGTGATAGGCACAGCAATAGAAGGCAAAGGTGTCATATTGAAGACAAAAATCGGCGAAAGATACCTCGACAATCCCAGGGGCGAAGGAGTGCCAAGGATATGCTGAGTGAACAATATGAAAATGATAAGATTTCCGCAGGATGAATCAGTGCACGATTCAATTACAGAATGGTGGTATTTCAACGGTCACCTTAAAGACGCAAAAGGACACCAATACTCTTTTATGGACTGTTTCTTTAAGGCAGATGTAAAAAAAGCAGACATAGCTATCTTAAAACACACACCGCTTAAGATAATTTATTTTTCACATTCTCTTCTTTCAGATATCAGAGCAAAAAAGAGATATCCAATAATGGATTATGTCTCAAAAATATCAAAAGATACTTTTTCAAGACCGCTGCTTTTTATCAATTATAAAAATAACTTTATCCTCAAAGGACAGACAGAAAGAGTAATTGAAAAGATAAGCAAATCTAAATATCATATAAAAACAGACAACTTAGACCTGACCATGACATCTATGAAAAAACCGTTATTGAAAAATAAGACAGGTTATGTAAAGCTTAAGGAAAAAGGGACATATTATTATTCTCTGACAAACCTCAAGACAGAAGGTATTATCAAGGTCAATGGTAAAGATATTAGGGTAAAAGGAAAATCCTGGATGGATCATCAATGGGCAGATGTCATCTATGACCCAAAGACCAGATGGACATGGTTCTCAATACAGCTGGACAGCAACATAGAATTAGTATGTTTTGAATATCTTGATGGGAATTATAAAAGATGCCTGGCTACAATATCATATGAAGACAACAGGCAGGCATCTGCAGATGATGTGTTCCTGACACCGACTGGCATGGCATGGCAAAGCCCTGTAACAAAAACCAGATATCCACTGTCATGGAAGATTGACATCCCGTCAAAAAATATCAGCATTGAAGTAAAGCCTCTGCTCGAAGACCAGGAAATGCTGTTTGGTCAAATCAGTTATTGGGAAGGAGCTTTAACTGCCAAAGGCACCATAGATGATAAAAAAGTGAAAGGTGCCGGGTTTCTTGAGTTGACAGGCTATAAAAAAGGAATTTCAAACATGAATCTCTGGAAATATATAATTAAAAAAGCGATTGCAAAACAGATAAGACGCAAGTAACAAATCCCATTCTTCAACAACGATTAAGATTCACGCATCATGTCCTTTTTCGGAATTATCAACATGCATGACGCTGCAAACCCTATGACTGAAAGCAAGGCCATAACAACAAACAGGACACTGAAGCCATATGCATTAGCAAGGAATCCGCCAATAAGAGCAGCAATTCCAACCATGATACGCTGCATGGAATCATAAAGCCCCCATTCTGAAGCAAATTTTCCTTTATCAAGATGTTTAGAATACAGCCCGTCATAAGCAGGAGTATTGATTGCTTCACCAATGCCAAATATAATCTGCACTATAAAAAGATCAAGCGGCCTTTGGACAAACAGATATCCCAAAAAACCGAGAGCACTTAATGCAAAGCCAAATATGACCAGTTTTTCCTGATGTTTTACATGATCCTCCCATCTGCCGATAAGATATATAAGGACACCTGCTGATATTGCGAAAATGCTATACGCTATGCCTGCGGTCATTAAATCTCCGCCTATTTCTTGTACAAATATTGCATATATAGGCCCAAACAGTCCTCCTGCCAGAAAGAATAATGCCTGGGATAAAAGAAGTACCTTAAGTTTTCTGTGCATAAAAAAATTTATGTCTTGACATTTATATATCTCTTTTACTCAACACATACCCGACCTGCCCAAAACTTATCCCGCCGTCGCCCGCAGGCACTTTAGAATTGACAATAACTCCTTTCTTAAGCATATATCCGGTAATATACCTATTATAAGCAACCCCGCCGGAAAAGACAATAGGAAGCCCGCGCGATGCGGAATCGGCAATAGAATAAAGACCACGCGCAAGATAATCATGCACAGTTGCAGCAAGCCTTTTTTTGTCCTTATCCCTGTTTTCCCACAAAAACTCAAAAAGCGACGTTGTCTTGAGTACTTTCACCTGCCCTTTGTCAAT
>JAIVYO010000118.1:0-3296 GCA_048635405.1 Campylobacterales bacterium
GAAAGCGAAAAAAGCGTTCTGAATACATCTCCAGGATGAGATATAGAACCCATAAAGACTACAGCTTTCGCATCCGGACAAAACGAGACCACAACAGATGTCCCGAAAGATTGGGCAAGAATGCCGATATTTTCATTGTCAGCAATGTCCTGGGATTTCACAAAATCCAATATGCAGGAAAGATCATCCTTAAGCTTTGTCAAAGAGGTCTTAGAATAAACTCCTTCACTCTCACCGCAGCCGGAAAAGTCAAACCTGTAAACAAGAAATCCTGAATCAGAAAGACGCTCAGCAAGAACATCAAAAAGTCCGTATTCACTTTTAGTGACATCAAATCCATGCACAAGGATTACTGCCGGATACCTCTCTTTTTTGACAGAAGGCATTGCCATAAGACCGGCAAGCTTTTCACCCTCTTTGTTAAAAGTGGATATCTTTACCTCTCCCATAGAATAGATAATGTTTAGATTGTTTATATTATTAACGCAATAATCATCACGCATCAACCAGTTCCAGAATCATCTCAACAACCTTATCGCACCCCTTAACACATTCCTCACTCATATCCTCACAGAAGCCAAGACCTTTCGGCTGTATCCCGATAAACTCGACCGCACAGCCTGTCTCTTTCTGCAAAAACTCAATGAAAAGCGAAACAGGAAGCTTATGTGTAGACATCAGCTGGCCTTTTATCTTCTCAATATCTATCTTCTCAAAATAGCCTGCATCCTCACCAAAATCAACCGCATCTGCAATAATTATCTTTCCGGGATTAAGTGCCTTTATCTTGCCTGTAAAATTCTCAGGAGCGAGACCGCAGTCAATAAGATGAAGACGATTGCCAAGACCTTTCTCCTTCAGCATTTCAACAACATACGGTCCGCACGCATCATCACCGCGCGTTGAGTTGCCTATGCCGCAGACAACGACAGGCCTTTCAGGGCTTTTCCCACCAGATAACATACCTAATATTTATACATTGCCATTAAAATAATATCATGCATGAATTTTCTGCAGTACAGCATGTCCTGAACGATCTTGAGAAAAACCCAAGAGACGTAAAAGTGAAACTGGGTGCGATGAGAGCTGACAAAGAAGTGTTTCTGTGCACATTGAAAGAGATGAGAAGAGGGACAGACCTTGAAAGCATCAGGATTGAAGCAGAAAAAATAGAAGCGAAAGGAAAATGTTCCTGCGGTTTTGATGGAAAAATAGAAGTGCCCGGCCATGTGCATTTCCTCAGATGCCCCGAATGCGGCGAAGTATGCGAAACTGTCAAAGGAAACGAGCTTATCATAGAAGATCTTGAAAATGCCTGAAACATATTGAAATATATATATAGATGTTGAAAGAAATAATTGTTGTGAAAGTTATGGACAGACAATTTCAGCCTGCACAGGAAGACTCTCACAAAGATGAGCTTGCAAAGATAAAAGAAGAGCTCAACAGCATGAATTTAGAAGGGCTAAAAAGCGACAAGAACCCGATACCAGAAACTCAGATACAGGATACTCAACCGACAGGTCCTCTTCAAAGCCAGATACCGGAAACGCAGATACAAGAACCACAACCGACAGAGCCGCTTCCTAAGAAGATTGTAGACCCGCAGATAGGTCCACTGTTCATAAGCCTCAAAAAATTCAATGAGATAAAAGCGCAGATAGCCTCGCTCAAATATGAATCAGGTGAGCTCAGAAAGATTGTAGAACAGCTCAAGTCCAGCAGGGACACCGGCACAACACTTCTGAGGGACGCAGTCAACAAGATGGACACGATAGAGAAGAATGTAGAAGATATAAACAGTATTATAAAAATCTAAAATAATTAGTGTTTCTCTTTTTCTAAAGACAGATTCAAATCCTTCACAAGCTTGTCAATATCAAGACCGTGAGCCATAGCTCCCTGCTCAAGCGTCTCAAAAGACGCAGCGAAACAGCCGATGCAGTGCAGTCCATAATCCTGAAATACAGATATTGTTTCCGGGTATTTAGTCAGAATCTCCGGAATAGGCATGTCTTTTGTAATCTTTCCTGTTTTCGCATCTTTTTTCTCAGCCATGCAAATCACTTCTTTTCCTCAATAATTATGGCATCAACAGGGCAGACATCTTCAGCCTCCTTATTGCACTTAAGCTGGCTCTCATCAATCTCTGACACTTTAGGCTTTGCCTTATCGCCATCCATCCCCCAGTTATCAGGGCATGTGCTTGCGCATGCGCCGCAGCCGATGCAGTCATTTCTATTGAAAATAATCTTGTATTTTGCCATATCAATCCTCTAAAAGATAGATAAAAAACAATAAATAACTATGTATTCAAAGGCTTCCTCTCATCTGTTCCGCTGCAAGTATCCTGTTTATAGCAAGTATATAGGCAGCAGTCCTGTAATCTGTGCTGCACCTCTCAACATGCTCCAGGACATCCTTGAATGCGGAAACCATCATCTGCTCAAGCTTCTGGAGAACTTTTTTCTCAATCCAATATGAACCGCTAAGATTCTGCACCCACTCAAAATAGCTGACAGTGACACCGCCTGCATTGGCAAGTATGTCAGGTATCACAACACAGCCTCTTTTATGAAGTATCTTGTCAGCATCAAAAGTCACAGGACCGTTAGCCATCTCAAGGATGGTCTTCGCCTTTATCCTGTCCGCATTGTCCTTGGTTATCTGGTTTTCAAGAGCTGAAGGCACAAGCACATCAACATCAAGCACTAAAAGCTCTTCATTGGTTATTTTCTTTGTCCCGGGAAATCCCACGACAGTGCCCTTGCTCTCTTTCTGCGCTATGACACCTTTTACATCAAGGCCGTTCCGGTCATAGATGCCTCCTTTGGAACAGTAATATAACCCACATTATAGCTACAAAAGCCTCTGCTACAGTTGACAGCCACAGTCCAAGTGTGGCAAAGGCTATGGTAAAGGATATTAGTATCAGACTGCTCATAAAGCAGGTACTTCTGGCTGGCTTACCTTTTGATAATATGGATGGTATCAAGGCAAAGCCGAGAATCCAACATCCGACCATTATCAACACATCTTGCCAAAACATGTTATACCTCCTTGATTGTCCAACCATGTGAGCCCTCCTGTTTAGTGGCTGGTACATTGTCAAAGTGAGGCGAGTGGATGGTTCTCTCGTCGCCCATCAGCTCGTTTTAGGCGCGCACCCACAAACAACGGGGGCAGTCACACTCCCTCCAGTTATTCCCAGCCACGAAGGGATAGGCACTATCAAGCAATGCCTCCAGCTTTTTGTGGGTGCGCGCCTATAACGAGCTGATGGGCGACGAGAGAAC
>JAIVYO010000119.1:0-3254 GCA_048635405.1 Campylobacterales bacterium
GCATTATGGCATATCTAACTCTATGATAAAAGAAGGCGACGCCTTTGATGCCAGGCAGATGTTCGGCGAGAGCTTTGACGCAATAGTCACCGACTTCCCATACGGCAGGAACACAAAAGACGCCGATGTAAGAAATATGGCGGAGCGATTCCTTGAATACGCGCCATCTGTCCTAAATAAAGGAAAATATATAGTTGCCGCATCCAATTTCTCAGACCTCACAATACCAGACAATCTAAAGCTCAAAAACCTTTTCGAGATATACATCCACAGATCCATGAGCAAGTGGATTTATGTGCTGAAAGTCTGAATAACCCTCTACTCACTTAAAAAACAGAAAATACCAAATCAAAGTACTTGCCGCAAAAAGAACAATCTGAGAGACAATAATCTTCTTAGGAGTCCTCACCATCCAGTTCACAAACTCCTTTGAACCCTCTTTCTTGCAGAACCTCAAAAAATTCATAATACCCATATCAGACCCTTCTCCCTATAAGATATCCTTTCCTTGCCTCAACAATCTCAACATCAACAAATTTTCCCAGCTGCCCGTCATCCACAATCACAGGCTTGTATGCAAAATTCCGGCCTAAAAGACCGCCCTTGTCTCCTTTCTCAGACAATAGCACAGGACCTTTCCACCCGACCCACTTCTCATTCCTCTCAATACAGGCCGCATTTACAGCATCAGTAAGCAGCTTTGACCGCCTCTTGACATCATTGCCGTCCACCTGTTCCATCTTCGCAGCGCGTGTCAAAGGCCTTATGCCGTACCTTGATATATTTACAATATCAGGCTTATATGTATTCACAAAATCCAGCGACTTCTCAAACTGCTCTTCAGTCTCGCCCGGGAACCCGACTATGATATCTGTGGAAAAAGTGATATCAGGTATGGCTTTCTTAAACATATCTATGATCTCTCCGACCTCTTCAATTGTATATCTGCGATTCATATTCTTAAGCACTTCATCAGACCCGGACTGCACAGGCATATGCAGGAACTTATACATCTTATCGCTTGAAAAAGCGATTATCAGGTCGCCGGAGATAGATCGCACATGATCCGGGTTCATCATGCCGACCCTTATCTTAAAATCAGCATCGATGGCAGTCACTTTTCTAAGGAGTGCAGGAAGCTTGACACCCGTGTCAAAGCCGTAGCATCCCGTATCCTGCGCAGTGAGCCATATCTCTTTGCACCCGTCCTTCACAGCCTGTCTGACATCATCAACAATGCTGTTGACTGGAAATGATCTCAGAGCACCTTTAGCGCTCCTTACAATGCAGTATGCGCAGTCACCGAGGCATCCTGTAGCAATCTGCGTTATGTTTATCATAGGGTTGATTCTTGTCCTCGGCAGGCATACCATATCGGTCGGCGAACTTTCAAGCATCACAACCCTTTCATCATCCTCAATCCTGCGGACTATGTCTCTTATCCTGCCAACCTCGTTCACCCCGATAATCGATGCTTCAGGATGCACTTCCTCAATCCTCTCTTTCTGCACCTCGCTCATGCATCCGGTTACAAGTATCTTCTTTTCACTGTACCTCAGCTTCTCAAGTCTTCTGGTTATCTTTCTCTCTGTCTGAACCTTCACAGTGCATGTATTGATGATTATCATGTCTGCGTTTTCCTCAGAAGTCAGTGTATGCCCCGATTCGGATAGAAGCCCGCCCATTATCTCAGAATTGGACTGGTTTGCGGAACATCCGTATGTCTCGATAAATATGTTCATAGCAATAGATTGATAATTAGTCTTTTAAATATATGATTTGTCATTGGTAGAAAGTAAGATTATTAAAGATAACTGTTTTTAGCATGAGTTATGATTGACTGCCTTGTAGTGCCGTATAATGTTGATTATTATAAAAGTGATATACCCTCAATCATTTATGATAGGCAGATGAAAGATTTGGATCTTGATTCTGTTTTTGACTGCCTTGATAATGTCAACATATCAATATTTCACCTTGATGATTATGAAAATATGGAATTTAACCAAATCATAGAGCCTCTGAAAGATTATGTAAAAGCTAAAAAACCCAGGCTGATTCTTGGCTTTAATCATGGCCTTTCTTATCCATCTATCATTGGTTTAGATCCAAAGAATATAGTTCTTGTTGATTCTCATGATGAAACATATGATAAACCAGAAATAAAGTATCTGGCAAACACAAACTGGGCAAAGAAGCTGTTGATGGAAAATAACAGATCAAGATGGCTCTGGGTTCATACATATCATATATCTGAATGGAATATTACGCCGCCTCTTTTATTATATGACAATGTGGTTGATTTTGTCAGGTTTTACAATTATGAATTCAATCATGGTGAAAATGATGACATACCTAGGAATATGGTTGATAAAGCATTGACCAGATTTGTTTCAAAGAATAGATGGCTGGAAGATGAACCTTTTTATCTGACAGTATGCTCCGATGGAATTAGGGATTTTTCTCATTTTGCAAATTATGCGGAGGCTCCCGACTTTTATTTTGAAAATCTTAAGACCTTGATAAGGCTTGGCCCGGAAACGATGGACCTTATGGAATTTGGACGTGCATTTACTATGAAAGAATGGACCGAACAGATACTTTCTTATCTCCAGGAGATAATCAATCTTCTTGACGCTCATCCGCCCGCATCTGTGTAACTGGCAAAGCATAAGATTATTAAAGATAACTATTTTTAGCATAGCTTATGATTGACTGCCTTGTAGTGCCGTATAGTCCCAATTACAGTGTTAAGGTGATAGAACCTGTGCCTGTTTATAATATGGGTATTGTGAAATTTGACACTAATGACATATTTGGCTCTCTTGACAATGTAAAAATTTCAATCTTTGACCTTGATGATTATAAGAGCATGAAATTCAACCAGATAATAGATCCTCTGCGTGAGCATATAAGACGAGAAAAACCAAGGCTTATCCTTGGGATGGACCACGGTCTTTCTTATCCCTCAATATCTGCCCTTGATCCTGATAACATGGTGCATGTTGATTTCCATCATGATACTTATGAAGATCCGCCTATAGAATTTCTCGCCTATTCAAACTGGGCTAAAAAACTTTTGGAAGAGAATTATGTTTCAAAGTGGCTGTGGTTGCATACTGCTGATTATCCCAATGTGTCAGACAATCCATTTCATATTTCAACATATGCTAGGGTTATTGATTTCGTAAAGTTTTACAATAATGAATTCAACAATGGAAAAAATGATGACATACCGTCTGATATAATTGAGC
>JAIVYO010000120.1:0-3212 GCA_048635405.1 Campylobacterales bacterium
AAATGTTCCGGGCATCTTGAGATATCCGAGAAGGCTGATCTTGTTGAAGAGCTTGAGAAGATGGCTGAAGATATGGGCTCTGAGTTTGTTGAAGTGAGCTCAGAGACGCCTGAAGGTGCGCAGTTTCTGCAGTTAGGCGGCATCGGTGCTGTGCTGAGGTATAAGATGTGATTTATAAGCTGCATATATCAGTTTATACACCTTTATTATTTTTTAGATATTCTTCAATGTATTTTTTTAATGTCTTGATAGCAAAATGGTTTACCCTTTTTTTACTTATATTTAATTCACCTTTCTTTTTATCATAGAAATAACTTGTCCATGCATCAATGCTGTTTTCAGAATCGTCAAAAACACTGCCATCCTTCATCTCCTGCAACAGATGGGAATATACAGTATCCATCTTATCATAATCCTCTTTGAGTATAGAAGCTTTAACATTCAGGTATGAATCCAGATCTATTCCAAAATAATAGACATAATTAGTACCTCGTGCGGTCACTTCTCTTTTATAGGCAGATCCATTTTTTATAAATTTCAAGAATTCTTTCAGGCTTATCTCCGGATTATCTGATGATACCATAGCATTCACTTTGGGTTATTTTTGATTACTATGAAAACATTAATCTTTTTAAAGATACATCTTTTGTCTATATGTATGGGATTCTGCTAATGTCCTTAGCTGATATATCCCTATGTATATACAGTTAATCCTTAAAGGATAGTAAAAGCGATTGATTTTTAAAATTTTATGTGTTATTTTTGGTATTGAAAAAGAGGGTATGGTGAGCAATAATATGGGTAATGAAAAAAAGTGCACATCTCTTGTTCTAAACTATCATGGATCTATTTCTGGTGAAAAGTTGAATTTTACTAATCCTGCTATCGTTCCTTACTTATTATATGAGTTAACTGGAGAAAAAGTGTCTTCAAGAGTTATTAAGGTAGCTGAAGGACTATCTGATCATATGTTTCAGATAAATGTTGAAGAATCAGAAGAAGGCATTATAGATTATGATACAGATATTGCATTTTGTTTTCCTGAAAACCTTATTGATGACTATCCATTAAGTACAACCCTTGAAGATATTGTCGGGCATTCGGAGGCAAAATTATTTATTGAAGACCTGTTTGGCATGTTTAAGTCACATATGGAATATGGAGAAATAACTGATGAATATTCAAACTTTCCGCATATTGTTCAGATGTACGGGCCGCCAGGTATCGGGAAGACTATGCTTATGGAAGCTATTAAAAAGGAGTGCAGGGATAATTATGATGATACTGTGGAATGGGTTCCACATAACTATTTTGATCTGCTGCAGGTATTTATGCTTCAGAACAATGCAGTATTGAATAAGATATATGATGAAGCCCATACTGTTTCGGATAATGGAAATATAGCACTTGTGGTCATAGATCAGGTAAACCTGAAAAAGGATAAAAAGTTATTTGATATTAAGGATACTTCATATTCTTATTTTATGGCCTCTTTGGCGACAAATATAGATCTGCATAAACATGCTAACATAGTGACTCTTATCATTAACACAGCAGATGATACATCTTATCTTGATAAGGAGATTTTAGGAATGGCACAGATCATAGGACTATCGCCTCCAGACGGCAATGAGAGACTTGAAATAATTAAAAAAATGAGTGAAAAAAATACTCTATTTACTCTTCAAGACTCTGAAATAAAATATATTTTTGACAAAACAGATGGAGCTTCAGGAAGGGATTTGAATAAATTATTCAAAAGATTTGAACAGGATATCAGAGTTCATGGGGGTAGTGATATGTTTATTGAAGATCAAATAATTGATATAATCGACAGAAATGTTGGGCTTCTAGAAAAATACCATTCTATTGAAGTCAAACCAACAAAACGGTCCTGATTTACTTCTTTGCCTTTTTTCTCTCTTCCCGTGTCTGGAGTATTATGATGTTATCTGCTGCGTGCTGGAGAGCTTTTGAGAAGCCGGGCTCTATGCCTATTATTATCACTCTCTTGCCCATCTTCTTGGCAAGCTGGACGACTGGCAGGAAATCAGCATCTCTTGTCGCAAGAGCTATTATGTCTATGTGCGGGCTGTAGATTGCCGATACTGCTGCTGTAGCGACATACACATCTACATCGCTTGCTATGTCGTCTTTCTTTTCCCCTACCCCTATTACAGGCTCAAAGCCCTGGTTTGCCACAGCCCCTACAAGCTTGTCTGGCGCGAACTGGTTCAGGAACACTTTTGCCTCCCTCAGAGAGCCGTATTCCTCCAGATAAGATTTTATCTGGTTGAGGTCAATCTCGAACTCCTTTCTCAGCAGATTAGGGCCGTCCAGAAAAAGAGCAATTCTTGGTTTTGAAATATTTTTCATCCATCTATTAAAAAAGTTCAACAAATAAAATCACCATGTCCTGAAAATCAGGATAAAAGTATATTGATATGATTACTATAAAAAGGTTTTGTTTTGGAGTGTGATTGAATCAGCATCATGCGAGATAATCTATAACGGATATAATATCAATCGCTGAAATCTTCAAGAGTCTTTTTATCAAGGAATTTAGTCTTTGCTGCCTTTATCGTGCCTGTGACACCTAATGTCCTTATTATGACAGGTTCGTCATCTATCTTTTTTATGAGGGTGAGAGCTGCGCGGACATCCTGCACATGGTCATGGCTGCATCTTATGATGCCTATGCCTCTCTTTTCATTGTACAGGTTGGACGGAATCCATATATGGAACTTTGATGATCCTGCCTCTCCGAAAAGCTGGAGCGCTGAAGACCAGATTGTCCTGACAGCCTCTTCAAGTGAAAAATGCTTTTCTGAGATTATGCTGAAGACTATGTATCTTTCACGGATTCTTATATCGGGGGGGAGTCTTTTGAGGGGCATGGACATAATTTATGTTGTTGTATTTATAGGTCTTTTGATTGAAGCTGGATCTTTTGAAATCACTGGACTGCATTGTTACTATATGTGGCAAGTTTAAGCCGACAAATGCAGGCATTTTACTATTTGGCAAGAACCAGATAAAGAAGATATCATATCAGGCGCTTTCTTAGCAACTCAACTGAGTTGCATCAAGTAGGTGCCGTTCGCTTCGCTCAGGCAGCCATCAGATCAGGTGCTTTCTTATGAGTCCGAAGCTGAATATTGACAGAAGTGCAGGGATTGCTGCTATAGGGAATTCGGGTATTCCTGCAATGT
>JAIVYO010000121.1:0-3134 GCA_048635405.1 Campylobacterales bacterium
ATTATGATATATACCGGAAGATATAGTTGTCCTGCAAGAGCTATTGAAATATCTTTGATTGTATGCGAGTATCCTGAAAACAGCAATACTGCAAAAAAGACTAGTGGCAGAAGCATAGAATTAAAGATATCGTTGATTATCTTTGTCTTTGTGTAGATTTTTGCAATCTTTCTTTTTTTCGGGTCATACTCGTAAGGGTATTTTATTGGCATGGTTTCGACCTGCGATTAAATGATATTGTTTTGCGGCAGGGTTCAAATGTTTGTTAAACTTCCATCCCCGCACATCTTGTTTCGCCAAACAACTTTAAATATTTCCTTTGCCTGGACGGCACCAACTTTATAACTTGTTATTTTTTCCCGTCCCATGCCTTGAGATTGCCTGTTTTTCCTTTTTTGCCGCCAATATCAAAAACCTGGTTGTCGCGCGCAGCAATTGTCTTGACTCCTGTCTCTTCCTGTATCTCCTGCGCAACTTTCCATGGGCCATGCTTGATTATGCCCATGCCAAAATGCTGGATAATAGCAAGTTCTGGATTGATGTCTTTTACAAACTTTTTTGTATCCTCTACATCCATGTGCTTTTGCGAATAGCTGTCTGCCTTTGAGACATCCCATTTCAGATAGAGGCAGTTGAGAATTATTATGCCTGAGCCGATGTGGTTTTTTGCTATTTTTTTTGTGTAGTTGGTGTCTGACAGGTAGGATATGGTGTTTTCTGCGTGGAATATGAACCCTATTCCTGTTTTGTCTGTGTGTTCCGTAGGGGTGGTTGTGATTTTTAGTTTTCCTATGCTGAATTCTTCATCCGGCCTGAGAGTGAGGCTTTTGCTTACAAAACCCTGGTGATAGGAGCTGACTGGCTTGTCCGGCCCTTCAAGCGCAGAAACAGATCCTGCAAGGATGCCTCTTTTTTTTCTTGTGCCATGCGTCATTGCCTCGATTAGTGCTGCAGCGTCGTTTGTGTGGTCTATGTGGCAGTGAGACAGGAGTATTGCATCGAGTTTCGGGAGTGGTATTTTTTGTGCGCGCGATTTTAGAAGTGCGCCGGGACCCGGGTCAATGTATATTTTTGCGCCCATGAGTTCTGCGTAGATGCCGGCTGTTGCGCGCAGCTGCTGGATCATGTTGATTCTTCCGCCGCCGGTGCCAAGGAACTGTATTTTTGAAGCCATACAATTATAGTTGGAGCAAGACATTTATATGTTTTTCAAGCCAATAATCATGTATGATTGATGATAATATTGAAATAGAAGCAGGCGATGAGAAGATAGGGGAAGAAATCAAAAAGCGCATGAAACAAATAGATGCAAAACTGAAGGAAATAAGAGTAATAAGAGCAGAAATCCGTGAGCTCAACAAAAAAAAGGCAAAGAAGAGGCCAATTATTATTCATGTTCCTGCAGAAAAAAAGGAAGAAATCGAGAAGAAGATTAAGGAGATTATTGAAGAGTATAAGGAATAGGCAGCTTATTGATTTTCTATTTTAACACGAGCAAAGGTATATAAATTTCTGAAATCTGACATTTCATGAGTGATAGTATGGGACTTATACAAAGAGAGATAAGTTATGAAGAGTTTATCAAAGAGATTGAAGAAATGGATGGAAATACCTATTTATTAGCATTTACTCCAAAATACAGAAGAGATATTCCTCACGGCATCGGCGGTCCTGTTCTTGAATGTTGGAATGAAACTCTCGGAGATATTGCTACTTTAGGTAAAGTTGAATATCCTGTAGGTCGTGGACATCTTAATGTTAAAGGAGTACGCTTTATCTACCCTCATCCAAACAGGCTAGATCCAAAAGATGTGTTAGCTATCTCTTGTGATACAGCTGAAACAGGGATATTCGATATAGGAACAGATATTATCGGGTACAGATATCTTTCAGAAGAAGAATATAACCAAATGTTGAAGTATTTAGATATTGATCCTGATACCATTGCGTCACATTTTGTGGGTGATATGGGTGTAAAAAAGGTCACTGTCCACATCACAGAATCTTTTATATCGCTGCAATAATTAATAGAAAGATTAGAAATATAGTTTTCTTTGATATTCCCATAAGAATATTTCTAACAGGAATGAATTTAAATACTCATAACATACAAAAATGATGTTTAAATGTATGTAAGGCGCAAGATATGGAACCCGTTCAAGACCGTATACGACAGCAGGAAACTGCGGGACTATTTCAACCAGACAATCTGGCAAATTATACAGCAGAATTAGGAATACTGGAGATAATTGAAGGAAGAGATACATATAGTCCTGAAAGTCCAAGATATCACGTTGATGCACATGTTGCAGGTCTTGGAGATAAAAGAACAAAGATTATAGTTTCCGGTAATACGAATATTATTTCAGAATATATGCCTGAGTTTAAATCCAAATTGACAGAGCATATAATAGACCGATTTGGAAAAGCTGGCTATATAGAGGCTGATTTAGTTATTGAATATAATCTACAGCCTACAGCAGAGGATTTACACAAAAAGACAAATGGAGAAGAAATATTACTGGGAGACAGCAGGAACGTGCAGTCAGCTGCCTATAATACTGAAGATCATCTGCCATGCAATGTTAGTGCAGCAAGAAAAATCACTTCAGAACTAAATGATTATGAACAGATACTATGGAATAACTTCAAAATCGAGTTTAATGATAGAAGTTTCTTCTCCAAACCAACGATAGATAAGATAGATGTAATATATCATGCTGAAGCTTTGCCGCAAAACTGGTGTTCTGTAAAGGAATATGTCGATGGAATCATATATAGTAATTTGAGTCCTTTCTATGGCGAAATAAAAATAGAACCAAAGATATTTTATAATGAGGGGAAGCTTCCTTGTGTTACAGACAAGGGTTTAAGTAATCTCAAAGGTACTTCTAAAAAAATAAGTGATGCCCAATTGTTGCTCGCGGTTTTGTTACTATGACCGGCTCGATTTGGCAGCTTCTTCAATCAGCTTTTCAGATAACTCCTTGCCGAGGTATCGATAGATGAAAAAATGCAAAACGTATAATAATGGTGTTAGAAAAACGGCAATTAAAAATTTATAAATATAATTAACCACGCCAATAGCCAGTACAAGCGAAAGATCCCACCCTGCTCCCCAATATAAAGCGATG
>JAIVYO010000122.1:0-2940 GCA_048635405.1 Campylobacterales bacterium
CGACCATGGCGATTTTCTGAAAAGAAAAAGACCGGTCAGTAAGGATTTCTCCGACAGGTGTGCTGGGATGATAATAGGAAAGGGGAATATGTGTGCGAGAGCCCGAAAGATACTGTGTTCCATGAATTGTCGTCCCATGTTTGAGGTAGCGGATATTCTCTTTGTCAAAAATACTGTATATTCCGTAAAAGTTTCTCAGGTTCAGGACAGGGGATGTTTTATTGATCTGTGTTTCCGCAAAACCGGTGCAGGCCATAATGAGTCCGATAGCAAGAGCAAAGGACCATGGCCTTTTTGATGATTTCCAGAGAGACACACAGAGAAGAACGATGATAAAGAACCGAAGAATATGTTTTGATGTCGCCAATAAATGACTGCCCCCCCAGGGGAGAAGAGTCATGCCAAGGACTATAACAGCCGGCCATAAAAACAGGGTAGGGGAAAAACTTTTTTTTCTGTTTTTTTGTTCTATGCTTTTTTCTGAGATGTTCCTGTCGGTGGAAGCGCACCTGTCAGCCAGGCCAAGAGCAAGTCCTGTCAAAAGGAAAGCAGCCAGATACTCCATAGTTGAAGTGCTGAAGCAGGGGATAATGAAGGATACAAACACACTGCCCAAAAGACCTCCCAGAGAGAGACAGATATAAAAGGTTGTCAGATTCCTGTGGTTCTCGGGCCGGGTCGCAATGAGCTTTCCATGACAGTGCAGGCATACAAGAAACATGATAACGAGATAAAGAGGAACAGAAAACCAGACCGGAAAATGCTTTTGAAAGCGCATCAGAACATATGTGGCGACAGCGATGATCATAGCACCTTCTGTCAAAGAGGGTATCCATGACGGGTACCAGGGCTTTTTCTTGAACGTGAAAACAAAAGAAAGAAGATAAATGATTTGAGGGAGCAGATAAGCTCTATAGAGCAGGACATCAGGCACAACAAAAGAAAGCTTAAAGTCCTGAGAAACGAATTGAAGGTGTTGTTGTAATCAGGAGCTCACAATGAAACCTGCAGACGAACCAAAGCATATATTCACGCATCTGATGATGATTGCATTTGGTTTTTTAATCGGTTGGGCCCTGTTTAAAGAACCGCAATCATTGAAATTCGCAATAATATTTTTTTGCATGGCCCTGATAACTTTGATTTAAGGTGTGGAAGATGGTAGAGATAAAAAAAGCTGAAGAACTGCGAAAAATCGCAGACAAGATAAACAGCACATTAGAGAAGGAAAATCTGAATGTTGTTGAGCAGGATACTATCCTGCAGATGGTCGGGGATGATCGCCTATTTGCCCGGATGGCTCACAGGTATAAAATGACAAGCGTAGGGGACATTATCGGCAAGATTGAGAAAGATATCCCGGAACTCGGCGCACTTGTCTCAAAACTTGCCGGAGGGAACTCATGAGCGTAAATTATTATGGATTTCGTAAAAATCATTACGCCATCCAGGCTGAACGGTTTGGTGAATCAAAGCCGACCAACATACATAGCGGTTTCTTTATCAGATGCCGAGGCTGCAACGGCATCTTAAAAGGCTTTGAGACCATCAACAGAATAGCATCAGTAAGAGACCTAAGAAAGATACAGGCAGACAAATTAACATACTTATGCCCTCACTGCGCAAGTAACTTTAAAAAGTTAAGGGACATTTTGATTTCATATCAGATGAACGAGGCGGTCAATTATGGCGTTAGCTGAGACAATAGGATTAATTTTTTTCATGGGCATAAGTTTCTTTTTTTACAGAAAGGGTGTCAATGATCATTCACTTCTGCCCAGCACAATAGCAACAGTCCTGTTCACTGTCGGCATCCTGATTTCTATGAGCATACCTTTTGTTGTAGATGCTTCAGGTCAGGTCATGGGCTCTGCTGCAAATATAATGTTTGCAGGCCTGAATCTAATCTTTTGGGCTGTTTCCCTTATGTCTGCCATCAGCAACGGCATCGGGTTTGTTAAGAGCCGAAAGGAGGAGAGTGTCTTCTAAATCAATATCATCAGTCTCTATCTTCTCTGCCTGTCTCTTATCACTCTCAAAAAGTTCATCTTCAGGAAGCTTCGGCTTGTTCTCCAGGGCGGCCACCATATTAAGGTATTTCTGGATTGTCGGCGCAGTCATGAGCGTGTCGCCGAACTTGTCTATCATGTTTCGCTCTATGCGTTTTAGTGAAAATTCTTCTTTTGAGTACAGGTTATGCAGCAGCGTCTTGAAAAAATAAGACAGCTTCTTGTACCTGGCATAAGACACAGACTTTCCCTTGTCTTTATTCTGATAAAAAAGCGGTTCTTTGACAAGCAGCTCATACAGGTCATATATCTTCTGGTTCACAGCCCGGAACTTGATCCTTCCGACATAGCAGGGATTTCTCCGGATGATATTCTCAAAGTTATCAGACTGCCCCAGTATAGGCAGTTTAAGGACCTTAGCCTCCATTGTCTTAAAGTTAAATGGAATGTTCTCCCTGAGTATAGGGTTGTCATGATTGCGCAGAACATAGGCATAATTGCACTTGACACCGTTCTCATCAAGCCCAGGCTCTTTAGATATGATTATTAGAATATTTGTCTGCGACAGGATAGCTTTGCTGAATATTTTCATAGAAGGAACCATGATAAGATTAAACAGCTCTCTATAACCTGCTTTCAACATCAACTGCGTCAACTTGACCTGACTTTTCTCCATCTGTGACATCCATGCAAAGAGATCCCCTCCTTCATCAACAAAAGAAAAAGACCGCTTAGGATTCTTCTTGATCTTCTCAGTCATATCTTCGCAGTCTACTGCAAAATAATTCTTAAACAGGTTCTTCCAGTATCGCGGTATCTTCCATTCCAGCTTATTCTTTTTCTCCAGCTGCTTCATCAGCTTAAGATATGAAACAAGAAACAGAAGCCCTAAATTAGTCTTGCCGGTTCTCGGAGCTCCATAAATCACAAC
>JAIVYO010000123.1:0-2977 GCA_048635405.1 Campylobacterales bacterium
CTACCACAAACTATCAGACGCAACAGCCTCTTGCATTTCTTTATGGTTACTCAAGTCCTTTGTTGAATATATTCAACGCAAGAGATGAGCTGATGTCATCATGGCTTAATGTCTGGATAACCTGCGCACAGCCTTCAGACCTGTATCTATATCCTGATGTAGACTGGAACTTCTATGTAGATACAGATACTGAAGCATGCCAGATGCGTTCTTTTGAAGGTCCTTTCGATATCCTGGCATATGTCAACGACTCATACAACAATTCCGGAAGTTCAAGCATAACCATGACCATCAGCGAATATAGCAGTCCACCTTCCGGAGGAGACGATTCCTCACCTCCATCTTCACCAAGTCCCGGAGTACTCCCGCCGCCGTATGACCCTGTAAACTACACTGAAGAGAAAAGAGAAGAATTCCTCTTCTATGTCGATATGAGAGATATAAATCTCATGCAGGGCGAAACAAAAGAGATTATCATAAACCTTGACAACACAGGCGACTATGACCTTAACATATCAATCTCATACACTTCCGGATGCTGTGATATAGGTATAGATGAATCATACTTTATCAAGGCAAAGAACAAGCAGTCTATAGAGATGCAGGTATCGTCAGCTCTTTCAGAGAATCCCGGTTCATACAAGCTTAAGATAACGGCATCAAAAGGCGAAATAGAGAAAGAGGAAACTATCAGCATACACCTCGATAAGAACCCGCTCCTGACAACTCTTGAATATCTTGAAGATGATTTCAGCAGGCTGGAACGTCTTGTCAATGCTTTAAATGTCGTAGGCATAGATGTGGCACCTTATCTTGAAGATATGGAGCTCTCAAAAGACCTCATAGGCAGGGCAAAGCAGGCTGTGGCATCAAATGATTTGCAGTCACTGGAATCCGCGACAATCCAATTAGCCCAGACCCTCGAGTCTCTTGACAGGAAGACAGCGGAGCAGGAGCAGCTCAGGTGGATTCTCGATAATAAATATAACCTCGCGGGTCTCGCTTTCTCCATGATAATATTCCTCTTGATCTCCAAGAGCTACATGCTTCCTTTCATCCTGCTGAGCCTTGAGCTCCAGCAATTGAAATCAAAAGAGTTCCGCCTTGCTGCTGAGGAGAAGTCCACAGAGAAAGAGTATTTCACAAGAGTGATAGACAAGGAGACATTCAACAGGATAATCACAAAAAAACACGAGCAGATTACAGATATAAGGACCCGGATAATGCATATCAGGAAATCCCTGAAAAAACTGATACACGGGCAGCGCCTGAAACCGGAAGATCTTGAAAAATACAGCATAAGAAAAAAGATGAAGGAAAAAATTCTGAAGAAAAAGCCAGCATTCCATTTACCCCACATACCATCCATAACAGGCATGATACGCTCCCTGATACCTTCAAGGCAAGCTAAGGGATCTATATCCTCTCAAACTGTACAGGCAATAGGTAGCCAGAAATCACCTATTGATATGGTCGGGAAAAGTCCAGCATATCCTGAAGGCCAGATGCATCCGCAGCCCACAACATCTGTACCGCCTCATCAGTCTGCAGATTTACAAAGAACTCCTCAAAAGCAACAGCCCGAGGAGAAAATACTCGGCAACGAGATGCGAGAGATATATGGAGAAACAGGGCCTACAGAACAGCCAAAAGAGTCTTTCGCAGATATAAAGAAGAAAGTCAACAACATATTTGATGAATGATGTTAACTTATAAATATAGAAGAAAATAAAGAGAATATTATAATGGTGTGAATCTGATGGAAAGAGTAACGACAGGTATTAATGGTTTTGACGACAAGCTGGAAGGGGGTTTCGTGCCAGGATCCGTAGTTCTCATAGCTGGCAAGGCTGGTACCTGCAAGACACTCTTCTCGGCAAGCTTCATATATGAAGGCGTGAATAAGAACGAGCCAGGAGTATACATAACTACAGAAGAGATGGAAAGCGAGATAAAAAATGACTTGATAGCTGTCTTCGGCTGGGATTTCTCCGTTCTTGAACAGAAAGGCTTAATCAATTTTATGTCTATAAAGCCTATATATCCTGACAAGGTCCTGGGAGATGTCGACCTTGCAAAGATAAGCAAGTTCTACACCTATGATATATCAAAGAAGATAATAGCAGCAGTGAAGGCTGTAGGTGCCAAGCGCCTTGTATTAGATTCTATATCAATCTTTGAGATGTTCATCAAGGACAAGTATCTGGCAAAGATATCTCTCATGACACTTCTGGAAGAGCTTAGGAAGACAGGTGTCACGACAATGATCACAGGCGAGATTCCCGAAACAAGCGATGGTCTCAGCAGGAACGAAATAGTTGAATACCTTGCAGACGGCGTCATGAAGCTTGAGTTCGTGCCTGTCTCAGAAGACTTCAAGAGGACAGTCACCATAAGAAAGATGCGCCGTACTAACCATTCAAGCGAGATCCATCCCTTTGAGTTCGACAAGCAGGGATTGAGGATTGTCAAGATTAAATGAGCTTTCTGCTGTGGCTTTCCTGGTATCTTTTTATAAGTTCTCTGTAAGCATTCAGGTCTAGATTAGCTTCTATTATCTTATTTTCATATTCCTTTTTCAGTTCATTAAGCTTCGCCTTATTGCCTGAATCTGCATTTTCTTCAATTTTTGAGATGTTTTCTTTTCCTTTATTAAGGTAATCAATATCCTTGATCAAATCATTCTCAATATTTTCCAGAACTTTAAGAGCCCCTTTTTCATCTGTTATATCTGTATCATATTTTCTTGTACCTTTTTTGTTTTCATATTGTATCAGATATTTCTGATACCCCTCTATTATGCTGCTGTGATTTTCACCACTTTTTGTCTGCGAATACCCCAAAGACATCATCACAAACACAGCCGCAAAACCGATTAAAACCATAAACTCTATCATATCTTTTCACCAAAATTTTATGCTGGCACAGGATTTGGATTGAAGACTTTTTGTGCATCTCCTGCACTTTTATTTATGAT
>JAIVYO010000124.1:0-2898 GCA_048635405.1 Campylobacterales bacterium
CACACTCCTCACAGGACCACAATTATGGAAACCGGTGAACCGATAGTCACAACAATTGACAGAAAAGAATTAGGTCAACTAATGCTGAAACAAGCCAAAAGAGCAGGCGCAGTAATAAAGACGAAAATCAAAGTCTCAGAAATAAAAAAAGACACAATCATAGCAGACAATAAAGAAATCAGATTCAAATATCTTATCGGAGCAGACGGGAGTTCATCCTTGGTCAGAAGGTCACTGGGCCTGAAAACAAAAGAGGTTGATATTGCAATACAATATATAATTCCAAAGGTCTACAAACATATGGAAATCTTTCTGGATGCAGATTTATTTGCTTCAGGATATGCATGGATCTTTCCAAACAGGAAATTTACATCAATCGGAGCATGTGTAGATCCAAGATACCTTAACGCAAAAGAGCTTAGATCTAATTTCAATAAATGGCTGAAGAAAAAAAAGATAGATATTTCCAAAGCAAGATTTGAAGGTGCGCCAATCAATTACAGTTATGAGGGTTATAAATTCAAAAACAAATACTTGATAGGAGATGCAGCAGGGTTTGCATCAGGATTGACAGGTGAAGGGATATATTTTGCGATCCTCTCCGGAAAAGAAGTAGCAGAACAGATAATCAATAAAAAATATAAGCCGAAAGGAATTGAAAAAATTCTCAGAATAAAGAGCCATCATGAAGCTTTGCTGGAACTTTTTGAATTCGGTAAGCCTTTAAACGCCATTGAATATGAGACTTTGGCAATCTTATTGAAAAGCAAATTGATAGACAAAGAAGTTATAGATATATTTGGATAATATATGATGCATGCCTATATATCCCAAAAACATCAAATAATTTGCATGGAATCCTATGAGACAGTGATTGTCGGTGCAGGCCCTGCCGGCCTTAAATGTGCGGAGACTCTTGCAGAAGCAGGAAAAAAAGTGATTGTACTTGAAAAGGACACCACGCCAGGCAACAAGATCTGTGCAGGTGGGCTCACTATAAACTGCATCAATTCAGGCATACCTGAAAAAATACTCCAGAGAAAATTCAAAAAAGTAAAGATACACACACCGCACGAGGATACGGAAATAAAGCTTGAAAAGCCATTTGTAGCAACAGTCAACAGGAAAGACCTTGGAAAATGGATGACAAGACAGGCAAAAAAGCAGGGGGCAGAAATAAGGACTGATTCAAAAGTGACAGAAATAAGCAAAAACACTCTTACGGTCAACAATGAAAAAAAGATAAGATACAAATATCTTGTCGGTGCAGACGGCTCAAACTCAATAGTGCGAAAACACCTGAAAATAAAAAAAGAAAATGTTCTTGAAGCATTCCAGTACATCACTCCAAAAAAATTTAGGGATATGGAAATTTTCATAGATCCTGACAGATTCGGATCAACCTACCTCTGGATTTTTCCTCATAAAAATGTAACATCAATAGGTACTGGCGGAGACTTGTCAACAAAACTGAAGAAGCCAATACTTGGCATAACGCTTTCACAGATAAGAAAAAACTTTGACACTTGGTGCAACAATAATTTTGACACAAAAAAATCCCGGTTTGAAGCATACACAATAAACTATGATTATCGGGGCCATCATTTCAAAAACAAATATCTTATAGGCGATGCGGCAGGATTCACTTCAGGCCTCACAGGGGAAGGCATATACTTCGGGATAAAGTCTGGCGAAGATGTGGCAAAAAAGATAATCGATACAAAATACGATGAGCCAAACATAAAGCACATCCTGAAAACGAAGAAGATCCAGGAAGAGATTATGCGCACACTTGAGATAAGCAAAAGTCAGACAAGCCTTGAATGGGATTTTCTAAACCTATTTTTCAAGATAAAGCTGATAGACCAGAAACTGATAAAGATGCTTGATTGATAAAATTGTCATTAAACTCTACTTCTTCCCCAACCAGCCCATCAATTCCTGATAAGCAAGTATCTTGCTGTGCTGCTTCCCGAACCATTTGCAGTAAAACGAATTTATCGGAGATATGACACCTTTCTCACCGCGCGACACGGCAACAGCTCCAAGCCGTACCATGTCAACAAGCATCCCTGCCGCTGCCGGGCTGTCATTGATTCTCCCGCAGATGAACAGCTCATCTTCAGCCCCGTTGAACAGTTTCATAGGGAAATGCATGAACACAGCTTTCTTGTCTCCCAAAGGCGCAAGATAGCCGTGCGGTTTTATGTCAGAAGGCAGGTCATAGCCAAGTATGTCCTGCGCGCATCCTGTCTTTGTCACCTTCTTGCTCTCATTTCTTTTCTCATCTTGTAATCTGTAGAAGTCCATGTTGCCGCCCCAGTTGGCTCCCACAGCGCTGAGTATCTTCCTGTTTATCTCCTTGTAATGCTCCATAAGATCTGAAAGCATCCTTGACTGCCCGGAACTGATATCATCTCCTATAAGGACAGATCCGCTTGCCTCAGCAAGCTCCACAAAAACAGGGCAGTTGGCTATCTTGCTGGGTATCCCGTTGATGTGGACAATTCCACGGCCTCTCTTTTTTGCAGCAGAGAATGCGCAGTATGCATATAGCATAGAAGCAGTCATCTTGTCTTTCTGATCATTTTTGATCATCTTCTCAAGCTCATCAACCGAATCCACATCCACAATAGGTTCAGTCGCAGTGATTGTAATTGTGCAGTCAAGATTAAGCTCTATTATCTTCTCTGTAATCTCTTTCGCGCATTCTTCAAGGTTTTTCTCATGATCCAGCCCTTCGCCTTCAAAAGGCATACCTTCGGTTGAATCAAGATTGACGCCTTTAAATATTCTTATATTCTCAAACGCTTTCATGTCTTTGAGTTCCGGATATATTGAGATAAATGAAGATAAAGTCTTGCCTGTCTTTCTCTTGTCTACATCAAATCCGCATAC
>JAIVYO010000125.1:0-2874 GCA_048635405.1 Campylobacterales bacterium
AGAAATCTGCGCATCACTGAAAGCATCAGATGGTACATACCACAGGATGCAGAGAACAAAAAATACAATAAAGATATGCACCAGTCTTTCAGGAATCTTATGCATACACACTACACCAACCATTGCCAAAACAAGGCAGATACACTAAAAAGGTGTAATTTTATAAAGATTTGGCTGATGAGAAAAAAATGTAGTATCCTAAAAAACAGTTGCTGTATTTCTACTCTATAACAGCTAAATATGACAGGATTTATAATACAGGTGGCATAGAACCACCCCACTTATAGCAGGATAATCGGCGAGTTCATGAACCAGCCATTCATCAAACTTATCTTTAAATTCTGTTTTTTCTGCGAAGTTTTTCCATCTTTATAAGGAATTCCTGTTTTTCTATCAATTCCTGGGTATCTTCGTAATCTATATCTTTATTTTTGATCCAGTCCTGTATCCCTTTAAGTTCCTTAATCTCATTCACTGGTTCTATAAAATTTTCTCTTGATTGGCCTGCGTATTTACTGCTATTGAGTCTCTCTGTTTTCTGATATGCTGTGAGATTAGGATTATCTTCTTTGAACAATGATTTTTTGCCGGACATCTGTGAAAATACAGAATCTACATTTTTTTTGTGCTGCACCATTAGATTATCAACAGGTTTGACCTGCCTCACTAAACGATGTACATAAGTTTGAATAAGCCCAACAAAATTTAACACATGATTTGTATACAATATTCTTTTATATTTTGAAAGTACAGTACTATAATCCAGTATCTGGCGCCTGTACATATAAATCAGGAACAGGAGAATTATGACAGCAATACAAGAAAATAGATACCCATACTCTTTCTTCAGATAAACATTAAAATGCGAGACTGTCTTTCCTTCATCATACAGGAAAAGTACAGTATAAATCTCATCCTCACCGGTAGGTATCTTAAGCATTTCCAGATACAACTGGCTGTCAGGCTCAATGGCATCTATATGCTCCAGATAATTAAACCCTCTTATGACAACATTCATATTATGCAGAGTTGTATCGCATATGTTTCTGACTGTAAGATTTATCTTTGTTTCCTCGCCTTTTTTGACAGTTGCATTCCTCGGCTCAAACTCTATGCAGTCCATATCTGAAAATGCCTGGGCTCTTGGGATATCTGGCACAAATACCATGATGTTTTTTTTCCATTGATCTTCACCGTCAGAGATGACAATGCTTAAGAAATGATATATACTTGAAAAATCAGATATATTGAAAACTATTGTCTTTTCCTCACCCGAAAAGAGTCCGCCTATATTTTCTTCATAATCTACGCCAAATGACGGCATTGTTGTCGTTTTGACCAAAAGGCTGGTAAAATTGAAAGTGCCTGTGTTCGTAAGTTTCACTGAGATTGTATTATTTTCCTGTACCACCCTAAAAAACCATGGCGCTGTGATTGTTATCTCCTTAATCTCTATAATTGGTTCTGTTTCTGGCGGCGGCGGACTCTGTATAAGTGAAGGACTGGGGCTGGATGAATCATCACCTGATGGATCAGTTGGAGGCGACGGTGGAGGATGAGATACAGAAAAATTTATCGCAGCAGCTGCAGTCGGAACTATATATGAAGCCACAGTCATATTATGGGTTGAGTTTAATTCCGCTCCCTCTGCAGGTACAGGCAAAGGCCGGAACACAAGCAGATGATCGCCTTCAGATATGTCTTCTAACCCGCTGATAACGACACTGAAAAATACGCTTGTATCATTCGTATCCACAATAGTGCTTGATGGAAAAAAGATAATATTGTTCTCCAGATACCTTGACGATGCCGTAAGCTCAAAAGATATGTCAAGAGGCACAGAAAAGGGGAACCTATTAGTTATCTCAAAAGGAAAGATATATGCATTGCCTGACTCAAACACGCCGGCATCGACAAATGTGGGCTCCACGCTTATAGCTAGAAGCGACTGGGCAAAAAATAACAGCATGAATAAAGATATAGCAATAGCAAAGAACATCTGCCCTGCGCAAGATAAACCGCCCTTATGTATTGACATATTCTCCAGCTCCCGAGCAATAATCAATAATGTCGCTCTCAAATACAGACACGACTATATTTGCAGTATAATTGCCATCATCCGTGCCTGGCTGTGACCTTATCTGAAAATCAAAGCCGCTTACAAAAGAGCCGACGGCAAGGTCATTTACAATGCATAGCTCTTCTGTGTTCTTATAGTTATCTTCATCAATCTCGCTGTTGTCCGGAACATTTCTCCAGCCGTCGCCAGGTATAAATATCTGGAAATTACCGAACGACCTGTTCACATCAATATGGTTGGAATCTCCGATAATACCGTTATCAAAATCAGAGGAAGATATGAAGACATCAATTGTTTCGCTTCCTGTGTTCCTAATTATGAAAAGATTTGTATCATTGTCAGAATAGGCACCGATATCATAGCCTGCATATATGCCCCCGTAACTACCGTTATAGCTATACCAGTTACCGTCATCTATTATAGGACCTATCTGAAATATATGATCGCCTGTATCCCCTTCTCTATATTCAAAAAATATGTGGTTGATTTCAGGATTGATTGAGACAGACATGGTGGTGTTCACAAGATATCCGAGAGGTGTTGACAATGGATATATGCTGTTTAAGGCTATGAAAAACAGTAATCCAAAGAAGATAAAGGCTAAGCACTTTCCGGAAATGCTGTTCCTGATTATTTTCACCACACCCATTATATATCATCTTGTTACTAAACTATTTATCCTGAAGCAGACACGGCCGCTATATGATATTTCTTATCTTGTTTTTCATTGTCATCATCTTTAATTCCAGCGCATTGATGTCAGACTCTATTGACATGTACTTGCTTGAGACTGC
>JAIVYO010000126.1:0-2942 GCA_048635405.1 Campylobacterales bacterium
CAAGCTTCCTTTTCTTTTCCTCGCCCAAAAGACCTGTTGAGAGAAGCTTGACGATATGACTCTCAGGCAATTTCTTGTGATCAAGAATACCTATAGCCTCAACAGCCTTAAGATCTGTATCAGACACCACCTTATCCACCTTCCTCAACACCCTCGGATTCTCGCAGATGTCAAGTTCTTTCATATATGCGCGTGGTCCCGTAGGGGCAAACCTTGAATATGGATCTACATTTACATCCGGCTTTATAGGCCTGTCATACTTCGCCTCTATATCAAGCGGCTGTGAGGCGAGAGCTATCTCCTGTATCTTCTCAAGAAACGAATTGCTCTTATAGATGTTTGTCTTTACGCTTGAATTTATAAGTGACGACCGAAGGTCAAATATCTTATCTATCGAATAATTCTTTGAAAACCATGTTTCAGGACTGTCATATACTGCTGTGTTGCCTTCCTCGGCAGGAGCAAGAGCACCAAAAGACACATCAGGATATCCTACCCTCCCGACAAAGACAGACGGCGGCGACGACCCGAAGAAATCAGTCTTCACCCGGTCTGTGACCTGCTTAAGCTTGTTTATGCTTGCGACTATCGGGCAGTTTTGTTTGCCGCACAGCCCTTTTCCTTTGCATCTTGCACAGAGCACAGCATCCATAAGAATGATTGGGAAAAAAGAAATAAAAGATACTAACAAAACCCACCATCCCAGCCATCAGTTATAATATGGATCTTGTATTCCTCTCCTTTCTCTTTCTTGTATATGGTATCAAGTATCTTCCTGACAGATTCCTCATCAAGCTCACCTTCAGAAGAGACATAACCCTCAAGACCATACTGATAAAGCCTCGACCCGTGAGGCACAAGAAAGATACCATGAGATCTTTCCCACCCACAGACAGGATTTTTAGAGAACAGTACCCTATCGTTCTTATAGTCGCACATCTTTGCATCTAATTCATTGTACTCGCTTGGAGGTACAACAGTAAAATACATACCTTCCGGTATAACCACAACAGTAGGAATACCTGAATTGTTAAGATACCTCTCAACCACACCATCTCTTCTTTTTTTAGCCATCAACACCACCTATTTTATCGCAACGCTGACGCTTCACAGAAGAAATATGAAGAATCAAAACAAAGTCTTGAATCAAAAAAGTTGCGTTCAACCGCGAAGAATCAGCAAGTCCTGTACAGATGCCTTAAAGCACCAGCATCAGCACAATAAAAAACAGCACACTGACTAGGTTAAAAGATTTAATCTTAGATATTCTTGCGTCAGCGTACATAAGAAGATATAAGGGTCATGCTTATATATAAATGTTACTGAAGAAAAACCAAATCACTTCAGCAGATGCTTCATCTCAGAACTGATAATCTTCCCTGTTATAGCATCAATCTTAATCTTATACAAAAACAGGTTCTTGCTGAATAAAGTAATGGTCCAGCACTCGTTCTTGTACTCATTGTTATGATGAAGAGTGATAAATATCTTATTGGTCTCATGCGGAAACTCAAGCTCAGACCTCTCCATTGCAGAGGAAAGTATCCTTGTGACAGGAATTGTTATCTTTGACATGTCAATAGGCTTGATCTCAGTATCATGTATCCTTCGCGATGTCTCAATGAAATCCACACCATCATTTTTAGCAAGAAAGTTGGTAAGCTCAGAAGTTGCTGCATTGAAATAGTTGATATTCCACCTGTTAAGGACACTGCTGTCAGGAGTTATCATAGCAAAAGCTGATGCAAGTACAAGATCATCCTTATCTATCAGCGACTTTGCGTTCTCATCACCCTCAACCTTCTCCACAGCATCTCTCTCAAGAAATTTTATCTCGTAATCCATGTAATCATGACTCCTACAACACATAATTAGTGAAGCAAATCTTTTATTTGTTTATGGCATAAATCAACCCCTGAGAACAAAAAAAGAGCTGAAGTATTCTATGGATACAGAGATGTTATAGAAAAAGTAAAAGCAGAATTTTAAAGCTTAATATTAAAAATCTCATAAAATATCTCTTCATTGGTCATATCATTAAGCTCAAACAAACCTGTGCGTTTAAAAGTCAAAAACAAGTCTAATGGTTTTCTTTTATATAATTTTTTTCTGTTTGTTTCCACTTTTTGCAATGTTTCATAACCCTTTTTGTTATTTTTTGTAATCAAACCATTTAAAATTCCTTTAAACGCAGTATCCAATTTATCATTAGAATCACTATAGACTAAATCCAAAACAGAATTATATAGTGCCATATTGCTGTTTTCAGTCACCCAAGCATTTGTTAAATTGCAAAGATAAGATGAAAAGCTCTTAAGTTTTCTTAAAGAATTTTCCCCGCTAAATACCAATGCCTGCTCAAATAAATCGTCACTAAGACTTTCAATACCTTTTAAAGATTCATCAGAAGTTATGATTGTGCCGCCATCATGATCTCCTACAGCCGAATTATTACCATTATCAAACTTACCTACAATAGCAATACCAGCAGTCATATTCTCAAAAGATTTCTCACCTTTATGCCTATCAACAATCACAAGCCCTCCATCCATATTTTTCCAGGCATAAGGGCTCTCAACAGATGAGGCTACTGTAACACCGCCTTTCTTGTCCAGTTCAAAATGGCTGCCTGAAACTTTTCCTCCTTTCAGCATACCGCCATATCTTTCACGTGCAATGAAATTTCCGGAAAGACTTTTAAAATCAATATAACCTCCGACCTGCCGAGAAAAAGCATTATTCGTCTTTACCCTATTTAGACCTTTAATCTCAACAAAACCACTTACAAGCCCATTTAAAAAATAAGAACCCTGGACATCAACAACAGACAATATGAGATTTTCGGGACCAAGTTCTTCACTTTCAGGACCGCTGGCTTCAAACTTATGCAATCCGTCATATCCAGACCTAAGCAATATCTTACTTCCTACAATAAGAGTTCC
>JAIVYO010000127.1:0-2847 GCA_048635405.1 Campylobacterales bacterium
GCTGCTTATTTCTATCGGCTATCGTGCGGGCGGTATCGCGCCTATCTTTCTTGAAGGTATGGATTTATCTCATTTTTCATTGACTGCTGTAGATCCGCTTCCCCAGGCGCTTGTCCTGACATCTATTGTCATTGAGCTTTCTGTGATTGCTCTTGCCCTTGCTCTGATAATCAAGTATCATAAGATGGCCGGTACTTTAAATTCTTCAAAGAAAGTGTGAGGCTTGATTATTAAATTGAAGTAGTCTCAGGACCTGAAAGCTTTACTTTCATGTAATTGTATCCGGGGTAGAGCATGAAATAAGTCCCGGACCAGTATTTGAACCGGTGCAAAGATGATTCGCCCTTTATCATATCTTTTCTTATGTTCACCGCCATGTCTGTCGCCAGATGGAGTGCGTATCCTATAAACATGGCATAGGCGAATGAGTAGCTGAATGAAAGTATATAGAGGAGCGCGATGAACTCAAAAGTGTGGCAGATGTAGAAGCTTGGCACAGCATGTTTCACCTGGTAACTGAGCCACCTGTAGAATTTTACAGGATGCACTGACCTTTTTACTATCATGAAAGTTATCGCATGGTCTATGTCTATGAGAAATCCTGCAGCAGATATCGCAAGAAGAAAACCGATGTCTGCCGGCTGTCCTATTATCATATAGAACAGGTAGCCTATCGTGAAATTTACAGGGATATGCGCAAGTACATGCATAAGGATTACCTTGTCCTCAGGACAAACATTATTTGACTGTCAGATATATAAATAAGTATATTAATCACATAGGATAAATCTTATATAATATATTGCCTTTAAGATGTGTTTTTATATGACATATTTTCATCTGATTGTACCTGTGCTGCTTGCTGCTGTCCTTGGAATAACTATTACAAGCGGCAGGCATAAGGATTATCACTGGAGAATCTCTTTCTGGGCCGTGTTCATATCTTTAGGTCTTTTGCTTATGGATCTTTCTGAGGTCATGTCCAGTAAGGTCCTCACATATAATATGCTTGGATGGAATCCTCCGTTGGGCATCACTTTTGCTGTTGACTGGCTTGGCTATCTTGTCATGTCTCTTGTCGCTGTCACTGCGCTTGCCGCTCTTGTTATAAGCAGGAGGGAGATATATGAGGATAAAAAGGAATTTTATGCCCTTTTTCTGCTTCTGTTCTTAGGGCTTGCCGGAGCATCTATGACTGGTGACATCTTCAACCTTTTTGTCTTTTTTGAGATACTGAGCATTGCATCATATGCTCTTGTGTCATATACTGGTAAGATGGGCTCTGTTGCGAGCTCTGTAAGGTTTCTTGTCATGGGCAGTTTCGCTACTTCGCTCATACTTTTAGGCATAGCGTTCATCTACGGGTCTTTAGGCACACTAAACATGGCTGACATAAGCAGGAGCCTGACTAATTCCTCTACAACAGCTTCCCTGGCAGGTCTTGGGCTTCTTCTTTGCGGATTCTCTTTCAAGGCAGCTGCTGCACCGTTCCATGCATGGAAACCGTCTGTGATAAGGTATACACCTTTGTCTTTGGGGCTTATGTTCACTGCAGGCGGAACAACAATAGGTCTTTATACAATATTCCGGCTTGCTGCAACAATCGGTGGCTTTGATATGTCCTGGCTTTTGATATCATTATCGCTTCTGACAATGGTTGTCGGTGCGGTACTTGCGTTTCAGACGCATAATCTCAAAAAGCTGCTGGCATATTCAGCAATATCTCAGAGCGGGTATGTGCTTTTCGGGTTGGGTATCGGGAGCTATACAGGTGCTTTATACCATCTGGTCAATCTTGTGATAATAGATATGCTTCTTTTTGCTGCTTCATATATTGTGATAAGGCATTTCAGGTCAAGCAATTTTGACAGGATGGGCGGTCTGGGGTCAGGCAACCCACTTCTTCTCGCATCTTTTGCTGTTGGTGCGCTTTCCCTTGCAGGTCTTCCGCTGTTCAACGGATTTTCAAGCAAGCTTATAATATATATAGCAGGTCTTGAGATGTTTCCTCTCGGTGCCATTGCTGCAATGCTTGTCTCTGTCCTTACGCTTGCATATTGTTCCAAGATGATGTTTATGATATTTTTCTCTAACATGAAAGGTGACAGCAGGCTATCTCTTGATTTTGACCTTAAGCTTGTGCTTGTTATTCTTGCTGCTGTATGCATAGCTTTTGGTGTGTTTCAGAGCCCTGTGACTGATGTTATGGCAGCTATTGCAGGTTCAGGTCTTGACAGGGAGCTTTATATCAGGACTGTCCTGGGCATAGGTGGGGTGTGATGATATGATGGAAGTTGTTGCTGGTGTGATGAGTGACGGGTGGACTGTCACTGTTGTTTTATTCTCTGTGTTTGTGTATATATTCTATATTTTTGCCAGGGAGGATTCTCTTGTATCTTTATCAGCAAGAAAACCTTATGCGTGCGGCAATTCTTTGGATCCTAATACTCAGAGGGTGCCATCCGCGTCGTTCTACAAGACTGCTGTATCATTTTTTAAGATGGCTGCTTTTAGGAAGGCTCATTCTGAAGACCTGTCAACATATCTATTGTGGATGCTTGCGGGTATTGTGTTTGTTCTGGGGTATGTTATGGTTTTGGGGTAGGTATTATTGTACCATTGCGGTAGCTTCAATCTCTATGTCTATCTTATCTATGGGTGACAATGCCTGGACTGTGACTCTTGCCGGCTCTTCTCCTTCTTTAAAGTATTCTTGATATATCCGGTTCATCACATCAAAATCCTTCTTAACATCTTTCATGTAAATTACAATCTTTACGATAGCATCCATCGATGACCCTGATGATTCCAATAAGAACTTTATGTTCTCCAAAGCCTGCTTTGTTT
>JAIVYO010000128.1:0-2840 GCA_048635405.1 Campylobacterales bacterium
TAATATATATGTTGAAGACAGATCATCAGATGCTGTTTTTTCACTTCACCCAAATTTAAAGACACGATTTGATAAAGTCATGTCAGAAGACCTTAGTTATGATAATCTTAGGGAAACAAGTTTTTATCTTTATTCGAAACAGGAATTGAATATTTTAACTGAAGAAGAAGAGATGAGATGGTTCTATCAATTTGTTCGTCTTCCTGCACCTGAAACAGAGGTACAGAGACATGATTCAATCTCTTTTTTAAGAAAAATAAGCAATACTTATGATATCAAGACCCTTAAAGAAAGATTAATTCTTGAAGGGCATGGGCAAGAATTATATATTGATCCTGTTTCAATAAACATATGCTTTCAGGAAATTTCAAGCGATTTAGATAATGGCTGCAGTCTCATGTATTCTATAAAAGGTGCTCATTTTTGTAACCAGGATGGATCTGCTGATGATAAGCCTTTGCGTGAACATGCCAACAGAATCATAGATGATAAATCGTTAACCTGCAGGAATGAGCTTAAATATATCATTTATTATGAGAATCCAGAGAATTGGTATATTTTGTGAAAACATAATATTTTTCTTTGTTTGATCCATACGACAAGTGCAATGAAAAAAGAACTTATGAGGCTTAAAATTTTTCTAGTCTTATCTATATCCTCATATAGTTTTACCGCAATGACTGCTGCAACTATTTCCATGAGTGCTTCCATGGCTATTGTGCGAACCGTGAGAACCGTGCGATGAATGTGATCCATGGTTTGTGTGAGCAGGATCATAATGCGAATGTGTTGTCCTGATCTCGCCGCTTATGTAATTTACAGAAGAAGAATCATTATGCGCAGGGTTGCTGTCCGTGTGCGCTGTTGCCTGCCGGGATGCAAGGGTAACAGCAGCTATTATGCCACCGCCTACAAGAATAGCGTTCTTTGATATCTTTCCTTCCTCCTCTGTCAGGAATGAAGATAACAGTCTTTTTATTTTAGGTATTTTTGACATAGCAACTGAATATATTTTGTTTAGGCAATATATATATTTATACCCCTTTTTCTGTAGCAGACCAATCAATAAGGGTCTTTCTCGCATTCTTATCAGACCACAGAAGACCGAATATATGCTCAATCATACCTTTCCTTATTTTGCATTCGTTATTTGTAGGCAGCTTTGGTATAAGATTGTTCTGCTCGCCGTAAGTTGTCACAAGGCAGTTTCCGCAATATGGATGCCAGACACAGAAGTCGCAGTGGCTTGAGAGCGATGATGACAGGTCGACCAATGTCAATGCCTGCTGCCCTGTATATACCTCCTTAAAAGTCTTATCTTTCACATTGCCCAACTTGAATATGTCATATGATCTTGCCTCATCGCATGCATAGATGTCACCGTTGAAATTATAGGCTGCCTGCTCAAGCCCGGCACCGCACGGCGAACTGAAACATGTGTATGCTGTACGGTCCTTGGACAGGAATTTCCTGGCAATCATGACACTCATGCCTTCAAGGAAACATGTGTCTTTCTTTGTGATATCCATGCAATGCGCGACACTCTCTTTCCAGAAAGCCAGAAACTCTTCAGGAGTGTAGCCAATCTCTTTCCATCTCTTGTTTGCAAAGCCTGAGTTCATCAGATGCCTCATGCGTATCCTGTCAAAGCCTAATCTCACATATTCATCCACAATCTCTTTTGCATATGGAAGCGAGTGGCGGGTTATTGTAGGCAGGCAATGGATGTTATATTTATGTTCATTCATTATCTTGTCCAGCCAATAGACAACATCATTGTAGCTTCCTTTATTGCTGCAATAATGCCTGTTCTTGTCATGAACCTTTTTTGGACCGTCAAGAGAGCTGCAGAGCTGTACTTTATTTTTTATAAGATATTTGAGTATGGTCTCATCCATCATTGTCAGGTTTGAGACAATAAGGAAGGCTATATCCTTATGAGCTGTCTTATTCTTCTCTTTGGCATACTCAATCACATATTCAACTATAGGGAAATTGGCAAGAGGCTCGCCGCCCTGGAACTCTATAGTTATATTTTTTGCAGGCGACTGAAAGATAAAGTCTACAACATTTTTGGCCGTATCCTCATCCATGTCATGCCCCTGCGTGTTTAACGGTACTGATTTGGCATGGCAATATATGCAGGAATGGTTGCATCTTAGAGTGGGCGTGAGTATATGAAGGTTGACACTGTTTGCCAGCTGGCAGTTTCTCCTGTAGAAGCACTGGCTGATATCCTGTATATTGTCTTTTGATACAAGAACGCCGGTCCTTATCAGATTGTTGAACAGGTCAGGATTTTCTTCTGTCTTGCCTTTTCTTAGAAGTTCATATTCTTCCTGCGTCAGGACAATCCAGGCACCGTGATCTGTAGTTATGAGCATCTTGCCGTCAGGCAGCTTTTTCTGGAGATATCTGTTAGATATATAGTTTCCGATAGCAGGATAGTCAAAAAAGCTTTCAGCCATAAAAATCACCTGTTTTTTGTCATCCCAAGCACATAGTTGCAGAACTCGTAGCCGATAATGTCTAATCTATCCTCTGCCTCTTTTGGGCTTATCGTCACTATGACAGCATTGTTCTTACTGTCAACAGCCATGTTTATCTGCCCTAAATCAAGGAAATCATTTGTTGCCGCAAGCAGATCTTCAACACTGTAAAAATCAAGGTTTAGCTTAATTTTCACAATGTTCTTATCCTGGTCTGTCTGAACGGAATCCATAGATATCAATCAAATGTCATTTTTCCTGAGGAGTCCAGGGCTTTGCTATGCCTTCCGGGTCGTCGACGTATGTCTCATTATCCTCGCTGCAGATGTCAGGCGCGCTGTTTGCTGTGAG
>JAIVYO010000129.1:0-2779 GCA_048635405.1 Campylobacterales bacterium
CAACGACATATACAAACCAGACACATCTTGCTGTCTTGATGAGTAATAATTGTGGCACTATGACAGGAAAACAGGAAATAATGAATTTTGCAAAAGATATGCCAACGTTTAAAAGCTGGAAACATGACATTTTTCTTAACAAGCTATCAGGTTATCTTAATGCATATGGACTTAATGTAACTTCTAATCAAAAAAACGGAATTGGTTTCAAGATAGGTAGCACTAATTATTACATGGTTATGTATAATAAAAAGAGCTTACTAGGAGATAATATAGGATATCTAATAGGAACTGGAAAAGAAGACTTGCAACAATGTAATGACGCAATAGAAGTTCTCGATAGGATTGAAAGCATAATAGCTAAAATAAAAAACAATTAAATGGGACTGCCCGGATTTGAACCGGGGTCATAAGCTCCCAAAGCTCACAGGATGACCATTTTAGCATACGAAGCATCTAAAAGCTTGGCAAACACTTTCGCATGAAGCTACCCTACAGTCCCATTGATTTTATCAATTACAAAAAAAACTTTATATATGTTGGTAAGATTCTACCTGAAAAACAAAACAAAAACTTTATAAGCATAACACTGTTATATTATATTTATGGCAGACAGAAGAACAATCTACCTTGACAACAGCGCAACCACACAGGTGCACCCTGAAGTAAGAGATGCCATCCGGCCATATCTCTCAGAAAAATACGGCAACCCTTCAAGCATACATCATAAAGGGCAGGAAGCGAAAGAAGCTGTAGAAGACGCAAGAAAGAAAGTCGCAGACCTCATAAACGCAGAACCTGAAGAGTTGATATTCACAGGCTCAGGCACTGAAGGCAACAACATGGCATTGAAAGGGATTGCCTTCGCAAACAAAGAGAAAGGAAAGCACATCATAACTACAAAGATAGAGCACAAGTCAGTCCTCAACACAGCAAGATGGCTTGAAAAACAGGGCTTTGATATCACATACCTTAATGTCAATGAAAATGGCACAGTAGACATTGAACAGCTCGAAAAAGAGATAAGGCCTGGCACAATACTCGTATCTGTAATGTTTGCAAATAACGAGGTAGGAACAGTCCAGCCGATAGAAGAGATAAGCAATCTCCTGAAAGGCAGAAGCATATATTTCCACACAGACGCAGTTCAGGCGGCAGGAAAAATAGACCTTGATGTCAAAGAGCTAGGCATAGACCTGCTCACATTGAGCGGCCATAAGATGCACGCAACAAAAGGCATAGGCGCTCTTTACATAAAAAAAGGCACAAAGATAGAGCCTTTGCTGCACGGCGGCGGCCAGGAAAGAAGCCTGAGATCTGGCACAGAGAATGTCCCGGAGATTATAGGCATGGGAAAAGCGGCAGAGATAGCCAGGAACAACCAGGGGAAAAACAAAAAACTTCTTGAAAGCCTTGAAAAAAAACTTAAAGATGACCTGTTCAGCAGGATATCAGACATCACGTTCAACGGCCACTCTGAAAAAAAACTTCCCGGAAACCTGAACATATCTTTCAAATATATAGAAGGAGAAAGCATTGTCCTCATGCTGGACGAGAAAGACATCTGCGTCTCCACAGGTTCTGCATGCACATCAAACAGCCTGAAACCGTCTTATGTGCTCACAGCAATGAAAAAAGACCCTGTCTTCATGCACGGCTCGATAAGGTTCTCAATAGGAGCCTTCAACACGGAAGAAGATATTGATACTGTAACAAAGACTCTTCCGGAAATCATAAAAAGCTTGAGAGATATAAGCCCATTATACAATAAGGATTAGGAGATATTCATATGTATTCTGAAAAAGTCATGGACCATTTCAAGAACCCAAGAAACACAGGAGAGATAAAGGACGCGGACGGCACAGGCGAAGTGGGAAACCCGGTCTGCGGCGACATAATGAAGATAACGATCAAGGTCAGGGACAACAGGATAGAAGACATAAAATTCAAGACATTCGGCTGTGTGGCAGCGATAGCCACATCATCCATGATAACAGAGCTTGCCAGAGGCAAGACGCTTGAAGAAGCAAGAGATATCACAAAGAAAGACGTATCATGCGCTCTTGAAGGACTCCCCCCAATAAAAGAGCACTGCTCAAACCTGGCATCAGAAGGCCTCAGAAAAGCAATTGACGATTATATGATAAAAAAGAAAGACTGATTCTCAACAAAAACAGCAAGATTTTTATCTTCAGGAAGTAAATTACTTTCGTAATGGATTCCACCAAGTGATGCGGCTACTTCTTTAGCAATTGAGTCATTATCACCTGTTAACATTGTAATATCATATTTTCTAGTTAATCTTCTAATAACATTTAGTGAAGATCTTTTTATTTGATCTTTGTCTCCTCCTGGAAGTTCTTTTTGGACATCAAGCCCCCCCATGATAGTTAAATTATTACCAAATTCTTTAGCTATATAATTATAATTATTAATAACAGTAGTTTAGTCACACCTGCATGCCAGCAGCCACACATCAGTCATCTCGAGCCACCATCATCGCCAGGATCTCTGGTGCCCCTGCGTGCTCACAGCCATCGCCGTGTCTGCACATACAAACCCCACCCCGTCTCCGGCGCTGCTCTGCGCAATTTCGCAAAACTATCAAATCATGGAAAAGAGGACCGGTGGCGCGGGAAAGCACCGCCAGTACCCCTAACATATCTCGATTCCCCCGGCTGCCGCCTGCAGGATCATCAGCGCATCAAGCGATGTGACCCTACCATCGCCGCTCACGTCCGCGGCATCATCATACCCACCGCTGGCTGCGAGGCGAAGT
>JAIVYO010000130.1:0-2768 GCA_048635405.1 Campylobacterales bacterium
CATACTAAATCTCGTACCTTCTAATAACAATATGAAGTTAGAAAAAAAAATTAAAAATGCTAAATTAAATTCAAAAAAAATTTATGATGAACGAATTGAAGAAAATATAGATATTCATTTAAAAAATAGTTATCCTGTTACGGAGATATTTAAGTTAATAAGAATATTAGAAAAAGAGTTAGATATAGAGTAATTTAATTTTTTTAATTATAGTTAATTGTTTATTGAATCTAACAAACACATCATCAATGACCCTTTAAACCCCCTTTTACACCAAATATCCCCCATCCACCCCAACCAAAACCTTTTTAAAACTATAATCTAAACTTATGGCAGGTGTTAATGGGTCCCTTTTTGAGGAGACTATGATTATAAGGATACCCTAACGCTTTACACTGCCCGCCAATCGTCAACAAAATTGATCTGTGATATTTTGCGTTACTGGCGGGCTACATTAGCACTATTCAAATATTTAAACAGACCAGAACAATAATGATCATGTCAGAACAGGACGCATACATCGACATAACAGTAAAGCTTAACAATTCAAGGTTCAGGATTGAACCGAAAGACGGAAATATACTGGTCTTTGTGACAGAAAGGCCGCAGGACAACAAAGTGAACCATGAGATAATAAAGAACTTTGAGAGACTGCTCGGCAAAAACACAACAATTGCAAAAGGTGCCAAGAGCAGGAGAAAAACAATAAAAATCGAAGGCATAACTGAACAGGAAGCCAGGCAGAAGCTTGGCGTTTAATATTCACAGATTCAGCATTTCACAGCATACAAAGCAGGAAATAAGCATAAAAATACAGATATATTCCGCAATAATTATATGTGATATATAAAGAGTCTGGAAATTCTTGTTCTTTAGTATGCCTTCAATGAAAACGGAGGTAATAAATATGGGAAAATTAGCACAGACATCAGTGAAATACCTGATCACAGCAGAATTTGATGCTGACGGAACGGTTGAGAAGCCGGATGTTATCGGAGCACTATTCGGTCAGAGCGAAGGCCTTTTAGGCAACGAGCTTGACTTAAGAGAGCTCCAGAGGACAGGAAGGATAGGAAGGATAGATGTTGACGTGACAACTGCCAAAGGCAAGTCAAAGGGAAAGATAATGATACCGTCCAGCCTTGACAGCACAGAGACAGCGCTTATCGCGGCCACTGTTGAGACAATAGAACGAGTAGGCCCATGCGATGCGAAACTTAAATGCAATGGTATAGAGGATATACGGTCAGTAAAGCGAAACCATATTCTTGACAGGGCAAAAGACCTTCTTAAAGGCCTTATGAAAGATGTGCCTGAAATATCGACACTTACAGAAGAGCTGAAAGAATCTGTAAGGTCTGCAGACATAACCGATTATAAAGGTAATCCTGCAGGACCAGATGTAAAGACAGGCGATTCTATCATTGTCTGTGAAGGCAGGGCAGATGTCCTTGTACTTCTGAAACATGGGATAAAGAATGCTATTGCAATCGGCGGAACCAGTGTTCCTCCTGCTGTTGCAGAGCTTACAAAGTCAAAGGAAGCTACAGCCTTTCTTGATGGAGACCGTGGCGGTGATTTGATATTCAAAGAGCTTAAGCAGGTAGCAGACATTGACTTTGTTGCAAGGGCACCAAGAGATAAAGAAGTTGAAGACCTTACAAAGAAAGAGATTTTCAAAGCACTGAGAGATAAGGTGCCAGCAGAACAGGCAGTTGAGCTTGCACCATTGCGTTCTTCAAATAAGGGATATGATAGAAAGAGCAGGCCGAGTTCTGGCGTCACTACTGTGAGAATCATATCTTCGCATCAGAGAAGCAGTACACCTACAAGAAGAAGCAAACCAGTTCACAGCCGCACTGAAAGAACACCAAGGCCGTTGTCTGACAGGACAGAAAGAAGTTCTTTTTCCAAGAAAGCTGAGCTTACTGCTAATCAGAAGAAAGTATATAAAGAACAGCTTAATGAACTTGTAGGCACTCATGCTGCAAGTATATACGATAAAAAGAATACTTTTGCAGGCAGAGTACCTCTCAAAAATCTTGAGACTGCACTGAGGCAGGTTGCAGAACCGTTTACAGTAGTGGTTGATGGAGAAGCTAACAAAGACTTGTGCAAGATTGTTGAGAAAGCTGGTGCAGATAATCTTGTTGCTGCAAAGGTTAAAGATAAGATTGGCAAGGTCAATGTGTTTGTCCAGGAAGATCTTTAATGAGGGGACTCCCTCGAGGCGTGAGCGACTTCACACTTTCAGTGTGAAGTCACTATTTTTTTATTTTCATATTCTTCAAAAAATTGAGTTTATTCCTTTCTAAGTAAATACCACGCAGCTTGCTGTGGGGGTAGTGGATTTCAGGCAATTTTTTTAAAAGTCTTTTTTCTTCTCTTTTTCCAAAACAATATAAATTATTGTGATGATTTTTATTGTAGTGATAGTTATGTCTGGTGATGAAAATAAAAGCAAGTATCAAAAACTTGAAGAAAAGCTTTCTTTTGAGAAGAAAAGTGCCTGGGAATTGTTTGATGATAGACAGAAAAAAGAAACTTTCAAACTTTGTGATGATTACAAATCATTTCTTGATAAGGCAAAGACTGAGCGCGAAGCTGTTAAGGAGATTGAAGCTTTCGCGAAGAAGAAAGGCTTTTCTGAGATAGGAAAGGCAAAGGCGCTGACACCAGGGTCAAGGATATATGATACTTACAGGAACAAGAACGCTGCGCTTGTCATTGCCGGGAAGAAGCCGATAACTGAAGGCGCCCGGATAATT
>JAIVYO010000131.1:0-2668 GCA_048635405.1 Campylobacterales bacterium
GAGGCTTTTTGCCAGCGGACTGTGGAATGTTGACATGGAACTTATTGAGAATATTGAAAAAGAGACTGCTGCAGCAGACAGCATGTATCTAGAGCCTCTATCGGCTGTTTCGGGCAAGCCTGAATCAGGTTCGCAGGTAGTGTCACTTCAGGAAAGCCTTAAAGATGTGTATGGCAAAAATAATATAGATGTTTTTAATAGAATGGTTCTTATGCTTGTTAATCCTCAAGAGTCATGTAGTTTTTTTGCCAAGCATTATCAGGGTAGCAAAGACACTATTTCAGCTATAGAAAATGCTACTATGCATAATGAGATGTTCATGCACCTCATAAATTGATATTATGGTGATGTATGATGTATCAGGGCATAAAAAAGCGGATGACTGACTTAGATTCTCATTGTGGTACATTTTGTCTGCATGCTTGCGATATATTGGATAAGATAAGGGATGGTGAATATAGATTTGACCTTAGTGAACTGAATTCTCTTGATGTCACTTATGTAGGGTATCTTCAAAACCTTAAAGGGCATCTTTGCAGTGATTCTGAGATTGGTGGGATTTCATTGTCACAGAGCCTTAAAATATCGCTTGATTATCTAAAGGCTTTAGAAAGCGGTAAAGGTATTCAAACAGATTACAGGATTGAGCCTGACTCGAAAAAGAAGATGAATAGGGAAAAGGTTGAAAAGTTGACAGGATTATTTAATGTTCTTAAAAATACGAGACCTGATTTTGATAACCAGATATTCAGGGCACTTGTATATGAGGCAGCTCTTATGGATTACCTGAATAATTTTGATGAGGCCTTATATGGTAAAGATAACAGGGAGCAGTCTGAGATGGAACTTGAGAAGATAGGGTTTCTTATCCATTCTGCATCACTTCTTTATATAAGCAGTCTTGGTTTTGCTGAAAATCTTTTGAGAATAAATGATGAATTATCTGGTCTTGGATTATGGGTCGCAGGTTCGGATTTTATAGAAAATATTGATATCTCTTTTGCAGATTGTGATGGTCTTGTCTTTGGAAATGATTTCCTTAAAAAAGAGTTTTTATTCAGGTCTTATCTTAATGGGTCTTCAGATGATGCTGTCATGCAGTATATTAAACATGGTGATATCAGTGCTATTGATAAGGATTCTGCTGAAGAGAGGATTTTGATGCTTGATGAGCTATATAAGAAATATTCGTTGAATTAAAATGTTTTATATCTTTTTAGTTATTATGGCAGGTTTTGTGTCTTGTTTAGGCTAGTTTTTAAATTCTTTTTTATTTTGCTGCTGATTTTTAACTTTACTGTAGTAAATGTATAAAGACTTATAAATATTGTATGTACTCAATTTGATATATGATAGATATAGAATTAAGTGATTGTTTAGAACCATCCGTGAAAAAAAGAGTATTAGAATTGCTTAAAAGACCCTATGTTGGGTCAAAAGCGTTTAAATTTAATCATTCAGATGCGATATATGTATCAAACTGTTATGGTACTATGGCTTATGTTTTTGATTTATATAATCCGATTATTAAAGAAAGAATACATCCAGATGTAATTTTAGACAATCAGATGAAAAAACTAATTAACAGATTTTTTTTACCTTCAGATAAACTTGATTTAGGAAACCTTGTCTGTTTTTATGGAGTTCTAGAAGATAAAAGTGAAAATCTTCTTCATAGTGCATTATTAATCGGAGAGAATGGTCAGATTTTTCAGCAATCAGGGAGTGGAGGGATATTTGAATTGAAAACAATGGAAGAAAAACTAAGAAGTTTTACCAATTATGAACCAGTAAATGTAGAAGTAAGAAGTTACAGATTCAAGACCAGAGTCAATGGGTAATCAACTCTTTTTTTATTATAAGAAACGGAAATTTTATTGGGCTTAAAAAGATATTATCATGATGTTATGATATAGTACTTCTTGTGTTGGTATAGTATTATTTTTTAGTTAATACTAAAATAAGATTTGACCCTAAACTTTTAATCTTTTCCGGACAATTCCTTTAATGCATGACATTACATCTGACATAGAGTCAATCGCTTCAGAGCTTGTTGAATGGGAAAAGAAGATATCATCTGCGGCAAAGGTATTGAAAGAGAAGAATAAGGCATTTGGGAAAATGTTTCTTGAAGAAATGCTTTTTATCAATGTAGATTCTTTTGATGGAGGGAATATTACGGTCGGAGGCATTGACGGCGGGCTTCTGAAAAAAGAATATCATGGTGTAAATGTCATACTTACTCGGGCTGTCTGCGCCGTTTTCAGCTATCAGAACATGAAGCTTTCAGATTCGAAATATTATCCGTCATCGTTCCCTTCTCCAAGAATAAGGATACTAAACTCGTCTTTCAATGATTCAGAGTTTATGGCTGCTGCTTCAATTGCGAGGCTTAATGGAGAGCTTGGTCTTGCATGTGATATGCTTGGCGAAGATATGGATCTGCTCCTGCTTGACGGGTCTGTTGTTCTTCATCCTTCTGTCGGGGCGGATAAAGGAAGCAGATTGAGGCAGGATTATGACAGCCTATTGAAGACTGCGCAGAAGATGTATTCAGAATCAATTGGTCACGGTGTGCCTGTTGCAGGGATTGTTGAGGATTCAAGGAGCCAGATTGAGGCAGGATTATGACAGCCTATTGAAGACTGCGCAGAAGATGTATTCAGAA
>JAIVYO010000132.1:0-2710 GCA_048635405.1 Campylobacterales bacterium
GATAGCAAAAGATGCAGTGGAAAGCAAGATGTGGGCTCTTTTTGAGATAGTGGATGGGAAAAAGACCTTGACTCATACGCCAAAAGGCATACCTGTCTCAAAGTACCTTAAGTCCCAGAAAAGGTTCCGCCACCTCACAGACAGCGACATGAAGGAATACCAGAGGCGCATCGATGAGTCTTTCAAAAAGGAATTTAGTATTTAGCAAAGGTGTTTTCATGTCAGATAGGGTTCTCGGTTTTTCAGATAAGCAGCCGGAAAAGTCAGATAATATAGTCTCCGAGCTTCGTCTTCTCCTGTCAAAGAACAGGCAGCTGGTAGAGCTTATGCACCGCAAGTTCGCTCTTGACCTGGAGCGTGAGAATGTATTCAAGCAGAAAGATGAAAAATATAGTGAAGTCATCACCCGTTTTGAAAAGATGAAGGGTGAGATGGATGCATATGATAAAAAATTCTCAAATGTGATTCATGTCCTGAAGATATTGACAGACACGATTAAAAGCGAGGTCAAGATAGACCGCGACGAGATGGATGAGAAGATCACAGACATATTTAAGCAGCTATAAAAGTCAGCAGAAATCTTTCAGTAATGCTCATATATTTTCTTTCAATGCCCATATCCTCAAGTGTTCTTGTAAATTCTGAAACATATTTAGGTTCGCCCTTGCATATGCTGTTATAATCACAGCGATTATGCTTGCCAGCATGATAAAAATGTTCCGCTTCATATCCTTTTTTTTGTTTTTGTCAATATTTATATATGCTCTCACACTCCTGGTGGTTATTCTTGTCTCTCTGGATTTTTGTGAGACTTAACAATATAATTTTATAATATAATATAATTATACTACTACATTTTTAGTATCTTATATCTATGTACTATTATTTTACAATAAAACTACATTATTATATTAACATTAAAATATAGTGAAATACAAATATACATATATTATTCTATACTTTTATAAAATCACAAAACTATAATACTATATAAAGTATCTCACCATAAAACTACAAAAACACATATCATTTATATCTTTAAGAAAATCCAATATTCCTATATGAGATACATAGTGCTCCTGTCCGGAGAAAACATACTTCTTGCGCATGAGGAAATCAAAAGCGTCATTGAGGCGCAGGGCTCAAAGATGGAGATAGTGTATGACTTCCCCCGCCTTCTAGTGATAGATGCAGACAAAAAGATTGATCTTTCCGGTTGTGCTATGGTCACAGAAGCAAGCAGGTTCTTGTCTGATATCGATTATATAGAGTCAATAGACTTCGCCCCATACAGGAATATCCCTATAAATGTGAGAGTTATCAGGCATGAATCAGCTAAAGATATTGATGTAATGAAAACTGAAAGGAGAATAGGCCACCTGTTTTACACAAAAGGGGCAAAAATTGACCTTAACTGCCCGGAAAAGAGGATACGCCTGTATGTAGGAGACGGATGGTCTTATGCAGGAGAGCTCATGTTTTTATCCTCAAAGGAATTCGCAAAGAGAAAAGCATCATTGAGGCCGTTCCACATGCCCGTATCCCTTGACCCGAAAGTTGCAAGAGCAATGGTCAACCTTGCAGGGGCGAGAGCAGGAGACAGCATCCTTGACCCTTTTGCCGGAACAGGCGGTATCCTGATTGAGGCAGGCCTTCTGAAATGCAGGATATTCGGCATCGACATAGACAAAAAGATGGTTGAAGGTACAATGACTAATCTTAAGCATTATGGCATATCTAACTCTATGATAAAAGAAGGCGACGCTTTCGATGCCAGGCAGATGTTCGGCGAGAGCTTTGACGCAATAGTCACTGACTTCCCTTACGGAAAGAACACAAGAGACGTCGATGTAATAAATATGGCGGAGCGATTCCTTGAATACGCGCCATCTGTCCTAAATAAAGGAAAATACATAGTTGCAGCATCCAATTTCAAAGACCTCACAATACCGGACAATCTAAAGCTCAAAAACCTTTTCGAGATATACATCCACAAATCCATGAGCAAGTGGATCTATGTGCTGAAGGCTTGAATAACATTTAAATACTTTTTCTATCTTAATTATCTTTGTGTGGTGAAATTATATGGGTTTTGTTGATGCATTAAATGCAAAAGGAGGGGTGCAAGTGGCCGAAGAAGTAGAGTTTATGTGTGGCTGTCTTGAATATAATGGGATTGATCTAATAAATGGCGGCACAGTAGCCGATAATGTGCTTGAAACCCTTTTCGACAAAAAATATTGTACTCCTATCATTGGTAGAACAGAAAGCGTAGTTGATTATGCTTTAGGGCATGGAATGCTGATAGATGTTGAAGATCTCAGCAAAAATAAATCTTTAATTCTTCCTGTAGCAGTTGGTCCTTCAAAGAAGAGGTATACCTATAACCCCTTATGGGATACCGGAATACCTGCAGAATTACTTGAGTACGGCAACGATAAGCCTATCAGGAATTCATCACCAAGACAACGTATAGAAGAGATAAAAAATATAATCAATCTTTCTTCCGAAAACCTTGACAAACTTCAGGATGAGTATAATGATTTAGTTAGGAATATTGAAAGTGTATCTATAGATTTTGTTGAGGCCCAAACAATAGCAAATAAAATGAAACTTGTCGAAGAAGCCAAATTAGTCGTAGATGGTTATAGGGATGATGAGCTGCAGAAGATATTGGGTCTTGATTCTGAAACTGTCTCAGATAGGTTCT
>JAIVYO010000133.1:0-2698 GCA_048635405.1 Campylobacterales bacterium
CAGGAATGAAATCAACCATATTTAAACCAATGCAGCCACTAATAAGAATTAATGAGAATATTATTAAAACAATCAAGCTAAATCTCATATTTTTTATTTAATTTATGGACTTATATATGTATAATATTATCGATTCGATAGAAAAGTAATTATTGAATTAATAATCAAAAAATAAGAAAAAAAAGAAAAGCCTCAGGAACCGTAAGACCCCTGTACCGGAACAATCTCTTTTAAGCCTTTCCTATTCCTTATCTGAAGTATTGTCTTCTGCTGGAGGTCGGCAGGCATTAGCTCATAAAGTATATCTATCAAAGACTGGAAACCACGACCGGCAGTAGCAGATTTCAATGCTGCCTCAAAACCGAACATCTCAGCGACAGGTATCTTTGCCTCAATCACTGTCATATCGCCCTCTTCAGACATGTTGAGCACCTGACCCCGGCGGTTCTGAACCTCAGTCATGACATTGCCCATATTAGATGTAGGAGTATCTATACGAAGAACTTGTTTCGGCTCAAAAATAGAAGCGTTCGCATTGATCATAGCCTCTTTTATTGAGCTCCTGACAGCAGGCAATACCTGTGCAGGGCCTCTGTGTATCGCATCCTCATGAAGCTTCGCATCCATGATAAGAACTTTAAGACCAAAACAAGGCTCTTCAGCCATAGGGCCTCTGTTGCAGACATCATCAAATCCCTGCTTGATAAGCTCCATGACCTCATTTAAGTACTGGACACCTCTTGATACATTCACAATCATATTGTTCTGGCTTATGTACACGACCTTCTTTGACTCATCCTTCTCAAAACCTGCATCCATAAGGCCTTTGGATACATCTGCCAAATCCTGCTTCCTTACGGTCCCTGTTGGGATTTCACCGGAATTAAGAGCTTTTATTACAACATCGGACAAAGGCTCAACCTTAAAATAGAACTTGTTATGCTTATTCGGCGATTTGCCCTCAAACTGATCAGACAGTTTCCTGACACCTTCCTTGAAGATGACAATAGGCGCGGATATGATCACATCAAGCTTCTGATCCTTAAAATACCTCTCTACCTTTGCCTCAAGATGAAGCTCTCCAAGACCTGATATAAGCATCTCACCAGTATCTTCCGAGATCTTCACCACAAGAGTCTGGTCTTCCTTTGCCCTCTGCTTAAGTATGTTTATGACTTTCGGAAGATCCTTGACATTTTTGACCTCGATTGATTTAGTGACCACAGGCTCAAAAATGTGAGTTATGCTCTCAAAAGGCGCTATTATATGTTCTGGATGACATATTGTCTCGCCAGAATTAGCTTCACCAATCCCGGTTATACCCACAATGTTCCCGCAGGGAATAGAGCCTATAGGATCCCTCTTCGGGCCGTTGTAGACGCTCACAAGCTGCACCCTCAACTCTTTTCCGGCACCTACAAGCATAACATTGTCGCCATCATTCAAGGTTCCTGAGAAAAGCCTTGCAGTAGCCACCATGCCTGCATGCTTGTCAGCAGTGACATTGGTCACCACGCCTGCAAGAGGGCCTTTGGAGTCGCATGCTACCATGGATTTCCCTTCCTCAGAATCCAGATCCCCGGTCCACAGCTTTGGAATCCTGTACTCCTGGGCAAAATCGGGTGTGGGAAGATGCTTTATCGCCATGTCAAGGACAATATTGTGCAAAGGTGCCTTCTTGGCAAGCTCTTTCTCCTTGTCATTATTTGTCATGTCAATTATGTCCTTGAAAGTCATGCCTGACGTCTTCATGAAAGGGACTGATATGGCCCAGTTCTTAAAGGCAGAGCCGAAACCGACCTTGCCCATATTGACATCAACCTGCCATGATTCCTTGAATTCAGCAGGCGCATTTGCCTGTATAAGCTGATTGACCTTGATTATTATGTTAGTGAACCTTTCCATCATCTGCTCCGGCGTAAGCTGAAGCTCTTTTATCATCCTGTCCACCTTATTGATGAAAAGGACAGGCTTTACCCTCTCTTTAAGCGCCTGGCGAAGCACAGTCTCTGTCTGTGGCATGACACCGTCAACCGCACAGGCAAGAACAATAGCGCCATCAACAGCACGCATAGCTCTTGTGACATCACCGCCGAAATCAACATGGCCCGGAGTATCTATAAGATTAATAAGGTAATCAGTATCTTCAACAGTATGTACCATAGAGACATTAGCTGAATATATAGTGATGCCTCTTTCCTGCTCCTGAGCATCAAAATCTGTCGCAAGCTGCCTGCCTGCAAGCTCTTCAGATATCATGCCTGCACCTGCAAGAAGATTGTCGCTGAATGTGGTCTTACCGTGATCGATATGAGCGCATATGCAGAGGTTCCTTATCCTTGACTTGTCATTAACTATTCCCTTGATCTTGTCAATCATTTTTGCCATTTTATCGCACCTTCAAAAAATCAATATGCCTGAATAGGACATAAGATATATATTATAATAAGAAATATATGGTTCTTATTAACATAGGAATTTGCGAAAACATTTTTATAAAGGTTATGGTTTATTTCGAAATGCCTTCTTCAAGAATATAACTTAGCTTTCCGCCCTTCAAAGCTATTTCAGATATCTTTAATCTATCATCATCTGGCAGATCCACAATGATAGCATTCAAATCATCTTTCAGTTCGCCTACTGTACTGGCATTAATTTCATAAGTTGCACCAGTTACAAGTTCAACAACATCATATTT
>JAIVYO010000134.1:0-2692 GCA_048635405.1 Campylobacterales bacterium
TTAAGAACTGCTTCATATGCAAACGCTCTTGATATATAGCTGTCAAAATCCGGTTTCATATTTTTAAGAACATTAAACAATCCTGTCAACTTCTTGATTTTTTCACTCTTTATCTTCTTCTTCAGTTCAGGATCAATCCAGTAAGCTGTCTGGATACATGCACCGCTTTCTAAAGCTTCTACATGTTCAAGCGATCTTTTAAGGCTCTGCGATAATGAAATGCCTCCCATCTCAGAATCACTGCACAAATGTTCTTTAAGGTTTTGAAGAGACTCTACATAATGAACATCAAGAAGATGAAGTTCACTAAGATCAAACATGTATACATCATCTCCAATCTTATCCAATATATTACAAGTATACAAACAAAAATCACCGCAATAAAAATTCAGGGCATCTATCTGATTTTTTATGTTCTGATACATCATACATCACCATAATATCAGTTCATAAGCTGCATAAACATCTCATTTTTGAGTGTAGCTGACTTTATAGCTGAAAGAGTGCCTTCAATGCCCTGATAATATCTAGCAAAAAAATCATATGACTCCTGAGGATTAACAAGCATAAGAGCTATCCCATTAAAAATATCAACATTATTCTTACCGTAAGCGCACTTAAGGCTTTCTGGAACTGACACTACCTGCGGACCTGATCCGGACCTGTCTGAAACTTCCGATAACGACTTTAAATATATGTCGTCTGCTGCAGCAGTCTCTTTTTCAATCTTCTCAATAAGTTCCATGTCAACATTCCACAGTCCGCTGGCAAAAAGCCTCGAGCCTGGCAATCTATTGCCATAGCCTGTCTCAATATCTGTTATCTCAAGATCAAGAAGATGAAGAAAAAGTGTAGCATTCTTTCCGGACATCGTATCATATTGCCCGTCATGATATTTATCTATTATATTATCGCGCAAGGATTCCATCAGATCTTTTATATCTTCAAGAACTCCATCAGAACCATCTTTTTCTCCAAAAGCATCCCTATACTCATAAACCTTTGGTCTGATCTTGTCAAGTCCTAAACATATATCTTTTACCCCTTCAAGACCATAATCAAAAAGCACAGTCTTTATGGACTGCCCAGAAAGCTCAAATAACAAGGCATCTGTCGCCTTGGTTATCTTGTTGAATGAAAAGCCATTATCCTTAGCATAAGTCTCTATTGTTTTAGACCAGCCTTGGTTTGCCTCATTCTCAACAAAATTGCATATTATCCCTCCGATATTCTCATCTGTTTTTATTGCTGAAATACCTGAGAAATCTTCAACATTATCGCTTGTAAAAGTAAGACAAATATCATTTTTTGTATCCTTCTCCCCATATAAGACAGCAGCGATAGGATAGTCAAGACCGCATACATTCTCAAACGGCACCATATTATCAACATCAAAAATTGTAGGGTCTAATTCAAAAGCATTAGACATCTCATAGACCATTCTGATCTTTTCGCTCACTCCACTGCCTATTGAACAAGTTTTAAGCATATCTATTTTCCTCGGACCGAAAGGAATACGCACAGAATTATTCAGAACATTTTTATCATCAATATTCATCTTCTTACGATTCACCGAAAAACTGCTTCCTATAGTTGTTATCTTTCCACGATATTCTTCTGGCATTATCATATCAGCAATGCCAAACAAAGCATTTGCAATATCATTATCAGAAAGTGTTATAAAGACAAGCTCATCATAGAAACTGCCAAGAAGCATCAGGTCATGAAAATATGTATAAGGGATGCATGTCTTTTCAGGAGACTCGCAAATATGTTTAAGAAAATGAAGCTTTGCCTCAAAAAAACCGTCTACCCCTCCATCCTTATGAAGATTATAGACCTCAGCAAAACCGTGGCGCAGATGCATATCCATCTTCGCAAGCTGTTCCATATCATATATACCGTCCATACTAAGTATTTTCTTACCATTCGCTGAGAGATTAGATATATTCATATAATCTGCAAGAAGCTGAACAGGAGAATTGAAAATGCCAAGTTTCACCCCCACATTCATAAGTCCAAGCTTACCAGTACCATAAGGATTGCATGTAAGATTCCCCTTAGAAAAAAGTGTATTATCAACATCAAATACGCCAATTTTTTCCATCCCTATCTTATGAGGCATGATATTTCTCAAATACAAGTCAACAAAAAAGTCCTCATGTGACAGTCCGATATTCAGAAGGCTTGCATTTGCTTTCTGCATATCAAATATACTGTTTTCCCAAAGGTCCCAATATTTCTTGATTCTTTCATTGTTTTCAGCCTCAATCTGAAGTCTTAGCTTTTCGGCGATATCTTCTATTCCTTGTTTTTCTTCAGAATCAATACCAATTACAGGTTCACCATCTTCATTCGCATCAACCGCAGGTTTAACAACATCTTTTCCTAATATCTGAAACAGACGATTAAATACTGGTTTTTTACCCATATAGACAATAACTTAGAAAGAACCCCATATATAGTTTATCCTAAGGTGTGATGAAAAATCACTTCTTAATATATATTCCAGCAAAAACTGAACTTATTAACTAAAAATAATATTATAACATGTCCTATAGTATCTTATCATAACTAAAGTCATGATATGAGAATGTTATGTGCAATATTACTCGGGCTCGGCTATAGAAGATTTTATATATAAATTAGTTTAATTATTTAATATGCATAGGCCCCACCACCATTTACATTT
>JAIVYO010000135.1:0-2682 GCA_048635405.1 Campylobacterales bacterium
TCAAAGATGTTCTTAAAACATGTGCTCGTTTATGTATCAGGCTTGGCCTTATTGCCGGCAATACCTTGTTTGTTGATGGCAGTAAAGTGAGAGCCAATGCCTCAATTAAGAATACCTGGACTAAAGAAAAATGCCAAAGAGCTCTTGGGAAAATCGAGGCCCGCATAGAAGCTATCCTTTCAGAATGTGATGCTGTTGATGAGTATGAAGAAAATCAAGATTCACTGGTGAAAATGAGAAAAGAGCTTAAGAATAAAAAAGTACTCAAAGCTAAAGTCAAAGAAATCTTAAAAGAACTCAAAGAAGAAAACAAAAAGTCAATAAATACCACTGACTCAGAATCCACACGCATCAACAGCATTCAAGGCTCTCACGCAGGATATAGCTTGCAAAGCGTTGTTGATGAAAAGTACGGGTTAATTGTCAATAGCGATGTTGTAAGTGAAAATAATGATTTAACCTATTTTCGGTAATTCAAGATTTTGCTCTTTGAAAAAGATCTAATAAAAAACAAAAATAAGATGATTAAATTTGACTAAAACTCTGTCCTGATGTATAATAGAGAAAATTTATTGAGAACATCAGGAGAAATACGGGGACCAGCATCTCTATTCCGATAACGCCTTTTCCTGCTTTATCAGTTCTCATAGTCATCGCTCCATTCCTGCTGCTCCGGTGACAGGGTTGTCCATGGCTCATCGCTCCATTCCTCAAGGACTGCTGTCGCCGAGCTGAACTGCATATTGCCTGTGTCTGCAAGAGGTATCTGCACCATGAACCTGTCGTTCATCGTCTCTGAATAATAACGGGGGTTTGTCGGATAACCGTCTTCAATCTTAACAGGTATTGAGACTCCCCACGGAATCATTATAGTAGGTATAGGGACATTGACAGCATCAATATTTGGCCTTCTCATCTCAAGATATTTCTGCCCGCCGTACAGGACATAGAAATACATGTAATGTATAACTTCATTTTCATCCTGGTTGACCTCCGAAATTGTCTCAAGGGATGGCTCTATACAATTGTTCATGTTGCTATATATGTTTTCCTTGACATCCAGCGTGCCGCTGACATAGACGCCTATGAGGTCTGCCACATTATAGTTCTCGTAGCCCGGCACTTCGCAGTCTGAAGAGAGAAGGAGGATAAGCTCGCGCCCTGCATCTGTCGAGTACTGCATGTTCATGTGGCCTGTCGCGACATTTGAGGTGATATTGATATTAAAAATAAATGTCAGCAGGATTATAAATAGCACAAGCACAAAAGACATTATGAGGATTACTGAGGATGGCAATACAGCACCTTTCCGGCTTTTCTTAAAATCGCATCTAATCATAGAAATCTGCCTGGAACATTATCATCCCTACTGTGGGATTTTCTTTTGAAGGATATAAGACACCTATCGCCTCTGCGTACTTGAAATCGCTGTTTGATGCAGGGATATCTATCACATTACCATTCGTAAATTCCCATACATCTGCACCCACCTCTATCTTAAGGTAATACCTGGTCGGGTAAAAGTGTATGCATTTCGCTACAGGGTTGCTGTCACTGCAGGATATGTCTCCGGGAACTGTCGTCACATCTCCGGCCTTGACGCCTCCGGTTGATATCAATGCTGAATCTATCTTGCTCTTATCAAAATACAACATATAATCTATCTTTCCTGAGCCTGATGCAGTATCGGACTCAGCCCTGAATATGTCGGACTTCAGGACCTGGTTCCATATCTCTACATCATTTCTTTCCTGGCGCATGATGACTGATACCTCTTCAGTATTGATAGATGAGTATATTATCCAGAAGATCACCCCGACAGCAAGGCCTATAAGCATTATCTTCTCAAAAAATATTGGAAGGAGCAAGCCTTTGCGCGTATCTTTTTGAACCATATACTATCACCTGATCAATATATAGGATCCTCCACAGTAAGATCATAAGTTCCCGGCTCCATCTCAAGCATGATATCTGATCCCAGCCTCCTGAAGCATGGCTTGTCCATAGAGGTGCATTCAGGCACTGTCTTTGCCCCGTTCCTTACATCCACGTTCATGGAATAGAAAGGCGATATGAACAGGGTCAGGGATATGTTGTTGTGTGTGACCAAATTGTTATCATCAGGGACGAACAGGCCAAAGCTGAAATAGTTGCGGCCGAAATCGCCAGGCGTTATGTTTATGTATGTCTTTGCCGGTGTGATAAAATTATGGAATGTGACCATGCTTACCGTATTGTATGGATAATCTGTGATAGTGTCCTCAAACAGCGTATTTGTCTCATAAAAACCCCAGCTATAGAGTTCTGTCGTAAGCCTTGTGTTGACAAGAGTTATCCTGCCCCAGCTAAGCGTGGATAACCGGAATATTAACTTTGTATCATCCAGGATCTCTATGCAATCTGAAGGCCAGGCAGGTGTACATTCAGGCATATGCCAATCATAGAATATCACATCAGTATTTAAAGTATCCAGAGGCGAGATGTCAAGCGTGAACTCTGCATAATTATTGACAGTGCCTCCCTGAGTATCTTCCGGGACATAGACATCAAATACTGCATGATACCTTGTGTTCTCGGCAGGCCTTACCTTGAAATAGTTCTTGTTTGGCGTCGCTATATCAAAATCGTGGAAAGCTGCATCTTTTATCTTTCCCAGAGGCATCCCTGTATCCAATATCACAT
>JAIVYO010000136.1:0-2596 GCA_048635405.1 Campylobacterales bacterium
TGATGCTGTAGTCGGATCTTATTCAGTTGAAGATAAAAAAGAATAATCATCATTTCTTATAGTTTATATTGATTTAATTCATAGGCTAAAGTATTTTCACCTCAATTAAATTTTTAGATTTTATCCACACCAAAGCAAAATTTATATATCTTCACGCATAACACTGTTATGATAAGATGAAACCTTTCTGCGAGGTCATAGTGAAAGACATATTCCCAGCAATAAGAGCACTCATAGCAAAAGAACTCATGGACAACCTTAATCGCACCCAGAATGAGACAGCCCAGCTTATGGGTGTCACCCAGCCCGCAATATCCCAGTACAGAAGTGCACTGAGAGGAAAAAAAGTATCCATACTTCTAAATAATCCCGTGGTCTCATCACTGATATCAGAATCAGCAAAATCCCTCGCAAAAAAAAATCAGGACGAAAATCTCAGTATAATGTGTAGTATCTGCAAAGAGATAAGACGGCAGGGCCTTCTCTGCCAGCTTCATAAGGACATAGTCTCCTCTCTTGAGAACTGTGATATCTGCACAGATGACAGGTGATCTGAAATGGTAAAGACAACAAAAAAAAGAATAATAAATCCAGAAAAAAAGATAAAGACCGAATCAGGTAAGAGACTCTATGCTCTTCTCCAGGAAGATCGCTCACATTCAAGAAGAGTTAAAATGATTCTTACAAGATTAGCCGCATCTATTTTCATCATCTTCATTATAATTGTTATTGTGATGTATCTTGTATGAATAATCTTTTTTTTAATATAATATGTCTGGATAAATCCTATTTATCTCCTCAATTGTAATTTCTAAGAATTCTCCCGGAGCAACATCAGTTCCTCCATACCTATTTGTACTCCCTGCATCACACCTGCAGCCAAAATCAGGCAGATTTAACATATCCAGTCTTATATCATCTGCTTCATTTCCAAGCCTGAGATGAATATTCCATTCTCTGGCGCTGCCTTCAGGCATAGGATGTGCTATCATTATCAGTTTTGCATCAGGAACATATTTAGGCAAAAGCCCGGATTCAATCTTTTCATCCAGCTTTATGTAATCTATGCCATCCTGATAAGAGACTTTCCCGTCATCAACCAGCTTTTTTATTTTCGCCCTCTCTCCTTTTCTTATTTCAAGCATCCCTTTAGCCTTTTCGTCAATTAATTCTTTATTCAGCAGAGCATCCAGATTCCTTATAGAGAACTCAAGATCTTTCTCTTTCTGCATTGCCTGCAATAGGTCAGCAATTTCATTCTCATCTCCTGTATGGTCCGCGGCGATGGCAGCCTCATTATATATCTCTTCCGGATCCAGCTGTCCGGTCATTATCAGCATGGACAGTATCGCATCGCAGTCTGTATGGTTTATCAAGACCTTGCAGTCCTTCGGCAGAGATCTATGCTCTCTCATATAAGCTATAGCGATTGTTGTGCTTGAGATATGCTCGCACATCCGGTCAAGAGGGGCATGATGGTCAATGTTCAGGATATCTTCATAGCATATCGCTCCATAAGGCGCGACAACACCCTTTTCAGTGCCACGGATATAGAAATCACAGGTGCATAGCTTCGAGTAGTTGAATCTTCTCTTCAGCCCGTATGGTGTATAGAATGACTTCTCATCAATAAGCTCAACATTTTCAGGTAAATGAAGCATAGACAACAGTTTTGATGCAAATTTTATAAAATAAGGCCGATATTTATCATTTAGCGATGAAAAAACTTTTAAAAACAAAAAACAATACACTACCTGTGGATATCATGGATCCGGAATTTGATGTTGAGAATATGGATATAAGATGGCTTGTTAAGACAGCAAAAAAAGAGATAGACACTTCAGATCTGAATCGTTATGTTACAGGCATATTATATGAGCTGGATAATATTGTTGACATTCTGCCTAAGATAGATATGTTTAATGAAAAAGAGAAAGTATCCAAAAACCTGTATCAGCTTACGCAGAGCCTTGTCCATAACAGCCAGATATGCCTTCTGGCAGGAAAGCTTCCTGAGTTAAAGTCTGCACTAGAGCCTTTATCAGGTCATTTAGATGATAACGATAAGGACGGCTTTGATATATACCTTAAGTTCATTGACGGGATCATAAATTATGATAAGCTTTTGAAAGATAATAATCATGATGATGAATGGAAAGAATCATCTTATCGGCGAGAAAGTCTGCTTTTAAAAGAGATTTCAGTTTATTTCTCTGTGGCGGACCGCACAACATCTATTATGGCACAGAACTATCAAGGCCTGATAAAGAAAAATATGGGCGATGAAGATGCAGCTCTGGCTCAATTTAATAAATGCATATCTGAACTTGAAGATATATTCCGCCATAAAGACATACACAATAAAATACAGAATAAAAAAACCTTGACTGAGGAAGAGTATCATGCCCTGGAATTGGCAGGATATGTTGAATTTAATGCGGCAAGGCTTGAAGAGGACGGCGAAGAAAAAATAAAACGTCTTGATAATGCAATTAGTTGGAGGAACCACGCTTTGGATTTTTGTCCTTCATATTTAAACGACACAACTGCCAGATATGAGCTTATGTATGCCTACGCCACTCTTGCTGGTTATATG
>JAIVYO010000137.1:0-2595 GCA_048635405.1 Campylobacterales bacterium
ACGCCCTTTACTGCAAAAATTGCGGCAACAGGAAGATAACAAAAGAGACAAGAGAAGACAAGTGCGACATCTGCAACACTGATTTCACAGTAGCCGGACCATTATGGACAGGCCCTATAAATTCAGGCCTTTTCATCGGAAAGATGATAGAAAATGACAACAAAGAAATCAAAGAGACCTCAGGCTTCCTTGAAGCCCTGCAGAAAGAATCAGCAGTCCTTGAACTTTTCTATGATCTCCATCAAATCTGCAAGAAGAACCGCCTTGAAATACCGAAGAGAGAAAACCTATTCAAAGAACTCAAAAAAAGAGGCTACAAGGCAGAAAAGACCCATCATGAGCCGACAGGATTCAAAAGCGACATAAATTACAAAGAATTATTGGAGATTATCAAAAGACTTTCTTGACTTGATGTCTTCATATCAAGATACAATCTTCTCCAAAACTCCCGACTCATAATCCCCCAACGGCTTAATTCCTAATATATTCCTCAAAGCAAGGCCGTTTGGCGCATATACGCTTATCTCTGCTTCACACTCATAACCTATAGGTAGATTCAGAAACTTGGGTGACATATAGACAAGAATTCCCTTTGTCTTGTCCCATGCGTCGTCAAGAAACTTCCTAAAATCAGTCTCAGTCATCCCATGTTCTTCTGCCTCAATCAACAGAGGCGGCTTCTCGCCTTCTTCTGAAGGATAGTACCATCCGCTTGCGTCAAGATAGAATGCCGGGTCATCAACAGGTTCAAAACCAATATTACTGGCAATATAATGGCGGGAAGCAATAAGGTGTGCATAAAGTACAGCATCGTCATGTATCTCATCAAAATCATAAAGTTTTTTATAAAACAAAAATCTTTCTAATTTAGCTTTATTTGGAACCAGATAAAGACACCCCTCTTTATAATCCTCAAGATGTTCAGGATGGCAGTCTCTCCACCTCTTCTCAGACGACGGCAATACACCTGTCTTTAACAATATCTTAACAGCCTCAACACTCGTCCCATGTACAGCCACAGCATCATCAGGATTGAAATCCAGCAGATTCTGTATATCAATCTTTTCAAGCATAAAAATTAAGAGTCAAGATAACTTTATATTCAAAGTACTCAAAAAATCAGCTCTTAAAACTCTCAACCAGCTTAGGCAGAACCTTATACTTATCTATAGAAAAATCAGAATCAGACCCTGAACCGATTACATGCTGAGGATCAGTCTCAGGATCATAAATACTCTTTGACGCATGATACATACCCCGAAGGACAATATCACCAATCTTAATAGCCTTATCTTTCTCACTGTCTTCAAGGTTCTTAATGATATTAAAAGCATTAAGCAAAAAAAGTGTACCACGGCATGGAACATGCACATCTAATGCCAGCTTTTCATTGGCTATGACACTGTAAATCTCATCAAAATTCTCATACTTACCGTTCCTGAAATTGAAAAACGAATGTGCAGTCATCTCAAGCCCATCTTGAACAATAGAAAAATGTTCCCGTTCATAGGGCGGCAAAGATACACCACATTCAAGAAGCAAAGCTTCACCATATCTATATACATCTTTGACTAGCATGTACATCCCTCTTGAAAGGACATCCAGCATAGGACCTAACTTCTTTCTCTGTACATCTTCCATCTCTAAAAATCCATCCTTAGCATTCCTTATCATCTGCGTATGTTCCTCAAACGCACCAACATCATATGGTATTCTCAAAACAGGCTCTGTATCCTTAATCATACCCATATTCACCACTCTAATTTAATTAATTATTAAAACGCACAATTTAAATATCTTTACCTACATTTTTTACTTATAGGCAATAATTAAAGATAATCGGTGGCTAAATTTGGACGAAGAAAAAAAGATTCACAGGATAGAAATCACAGGCAAAGGCACAGACACGCGCGCAAGAGTCCTGCTGAAAAAGATAAGATCTATGAATCACAATGTTGAAGACCTCACCCTCGCAGATGTCTACACCCTGTACGGAAACTTCTCAGATGAAGAAATTACAGAGATAGCAAAGCTGCTGTCAAACCCGGTGACACAGGAATACAGGATAGACACGCCGACTAAACCAGACTTCAACTGGGCGATTGAGATAGGATTTCTTCCCGGAGTCACAGACAATACAGGAAACACGGCAAGAGAATGCATAGAGGACTTCCTAAAAAGAAAGCTTGGCAAGGACTCGGTCTTCACATCGCAGATACTGTTCTTAAAGACTGAAGAGAATGATGCGGAAAATATAGGAAAATCCCTGGCAAATGAGCTCATACAGAGGATTGATGTCAAATCATCTGAAAATTACCAGAAAGAAAACGGAATGGACTACAAGGTGCCGATAGTAAAGCTTAAGCCAGAGATACAGATAGACACTGTCAACCTTGACGCAGACGATGAGACCCTCTCAAGATTAGGAAAAGAAGGTGTACCCAACGGCGACGGCACAAGGCGCGGGCCTCTTGCCTTAGACCTTGAATCTATGAAGACAATAAAGGCATATTTCAGCAAAGAAGGCAGAAACCCGACAGACATAGAGCTTGAATCTATAGCGCAGACTTGGTCTGAGCACTGCAAGCACACAAT
>JAIVYO010000138.1:0-2443 GCA_048635405.1 Campylobacterales bacterium
AAATGTCGATACGGAAGGGTTACTCGGTGGAATCGATATCACGCCGACCGCGGAACTGGTGCAATCGGTCAACATCCCTGTGATCGCATCAGGCGGCATCACCACGCTCGCTGATATTGCTGCTGTCCGGGAAGCAGGCGCGAAAGGCGCGGTCATCGGAAGCGCGCTCTATCTCGGGCGATTCACGCTCGCAGAGGCGATCCGGGTGTGAACGGCGCCGGGACTATCTCCTTGTGAAGCTTGCACAGAAGGCCTTGAGCTCTTATCTCGCGGCAGATGCTGCACATTATGCCACTATTTTCATTCCTGTCTTTTTTTGCAAGAGACTTGGCAGATTGTGATATCAAGGATGATACTGATGTGTTGCCCTGAAGTATTGCTACTTTTTTCCCTCTCAGTTCGTGGCGGTACTGGGATATCGCTGGCTGGGTTATGCCCATAAGATGTGCGGTCTCGTTCTGGGTGTGATTAAGGTTTTCCATGAGCTCTTTTGCTATGAGAGCCCTTATGGCGGGGAAGATGTTTTTTACCATGACCTCGCAGAAAGGTTTCATAATATCACTATAACAGTGTTATCCGTGTATGTATATAAAAGTTGGGCATAGAGAGACAGGTTTAAAAAGTTAAGGATGCTGAAGAAGGTACTATTGAGATAAAGAGATAGAAGAATGTGATATAATATGAGCAGTTATTTCAAGGACAGCGAAATAACCGATAAAAGCCTGATATGCTTCGGATGCAGATATATCAAAGATGTGAATATTTCCGCATCGCATGCAAGGTCTGGACTATTTTTAAAATCTAAAGATAAGAACATAAAAAAGCTTCAGCTTGATCTTGATACATTCTTTGAGCTTTATGAGGAATTCAATTTAGCCTATAGTCTCTTTAAAGGATTGATTGAAGAACAATATGATACAAAAATATCCAAACCATACAAATCGTCAAGGACTGAAGCTTTATTTGGATCAAGCATAAGAATTGAAAATGACGAGATAATATTTGACGACCTGCTCCATACGGATTATCCAAGATATATAAATGAATATAAGAAAATTGAGAAGGACCCTAAAGGTCTTGAGAGTTTCTGTAAAGAAAATATTATCAGCGGCAAAGAGCTTGAAAGTGATGAAAAATATCATCTACGGCTTATAAACATAATCACTATGTTCCATTGCCAACCTATTGAAAACAATGTTCTTGGAAAATTTGTAAACCTTGCACAGATGAAATTATTATATCGGGAAGCCCGCAAAGTATCAAAGAATCTTTAGCTTCTTGAGAAGGATGCAGGTCTTGCATCTGTCATTGCTTGATGGTTCGCCGCATCTTTTGCAGGTGCCTATCTTTGTGCCTGCAAAAGCTTTCTTTATTGTCGGGAGCATCTGGTCAAAGGTCCGGACGATTGAGTATTTGGTGCCGGGATATTTCTCTTCCAGATTGTTTATCATATCACGCACAGACCATCTGAAGCTTTCCTCGGCATACGGGCATTCTGAGAAGTCGACAGGAATATTGTTGAGCATGGCAAAAAGGGCGACCTCTTTTTCCGGGATGTCTCTCAATGGCTTTATCCTTGGGACAAGCCTCTTGTCCTCCACAACCATGGCTTTTGCGCCCAGCCTTGCGCTTCTCTGCATATCGCCCCTTATATTGTTTGCTATTATGGACTGTGCCTCATCGTCAAGGTTGTGGCCGATTGCAAGCTTTGTGGCTTTGAGTTCCCTTGCTGTGTCGTTCAGCAATTTTCTTCGGAAGACACCGCAGTATGTACATGCTCTCACGGCCTTGTCTATCTTTTTTCCTTCCTTTATCATTTTGTCTAGAGGCATGCCATACTCTTGCTCGAATGATGCGATGACAAGGGATATGCCAAGCTTTTCGCAGTAATCTATCGCTGTTTTTTTTCCATGCTCCCTGTATCCTTTGATGCCTTCATCTATGAGTATGGCAAAGATTGATATGTCTTTTCTTTTCTTTGTCAGCTTGTCAAGGAAATAGAGCATTGTCAGGGAGTCTTTTCCACCGGAGATGCCTATTGCTATCCTGTCATTGTGATCAATCAGGCTGTTGGTTCGTATTGTCTTTCTTATCCTCTGCTCAACGCTTCTTGTGAAATGGTTTCTGCACTGCCACTGGCCTTCATATCTTCTGTAATATACTGCTTTTTTTTCGCATCTTGAGCATTTCATAAGAATTGATTGCTTGGTTTAATTTTATAAATAGATATATGGAAATAATCAAAGATTCACATACTTATCCTCTGTGATTCCGGCACCTGCTCTGATAAAGACGGTACCTGCTGTGATTCCGATACCTGCTGCGAGGAAGACCTGGAAGAAGGTACGATAACAGGAGGCACCCAAAGTATTCGGGCGACAAGTGCTATGATATATTTCATGAAAAGCTTCATCATCTCAAGGATCATGAATACTGTAAGGAA
>JAIVYO010000139.1:0-2346 GCA_048635405.1 Campylobacterales bacterium
CATGCTCGGCATTTCTATAACAGGATTCATGACCCCGATCATTGCAATCATAGCGATATATTATCTTGCGAAAAAGTCAGGGATTGATATAACAAAAGCAGCCATAACCCTCTGCATCTTGAGGATATTCCTTGACTATCAAGGGTTGCTGAACATCTCGTTCTGGCTGAATTTTATCGCTCTGATAGCTATGTTCACTTTTCTTGTAAATTTTATTCCTGAGCTTGGCTATTTCATGTTCTCACAGGAAAAAAAGATATCTGAGTTAAGAGAGCATATGATGCCTGCAGAAGCTATTGTCAAGAAAGGTAAAAGATATGTTAAAGTTCCGCTATCAAAGACTGTGGATTCTGAAAAAGGCCCCCTTGTGGATTACAAGCCATCAGGCCTGACAAAAGATGATATCTATAATCTAAGGCAGTTCAAGAAAGACAAGAAGCTGGATTTTGATACGATCATTGTCCAGCAGACAATCCCTTTTGCCCCACTGATGTTTGCCGGTGCGCTTCTTACAGTGCTCATGAGCGGCAATGCATATGGCTTTATCTATAATTATCTATTTCTGTGGATGATATAGATTTAAAAAAATTCAAAAATAATATATCTATTGATAATATGAATTACATGCGTGATGCAAAATACGGGCAAATAACATATTCAGGCGACTCTTATGCGACCCTCCTAATCATGCATGACAGACATGACATAAGTTCCATACAGATAGCTGCGCAGGAGATATGCGATGTATCTTATGTGATGATTGATGTAGATGAGAACAATAATTTTTCAGTGACTCTGAAGCCAAAAGATAAAAATGATGTTGAGACGATAATCAAAAGATTTTGCGGTGCGCTTGAATTGAGAACGAAAGATAAAAAGCATAGCATGTGCGGATCTCTAAAAGATGATATATTTTTGGAGTGGGACAGACAGACTGGCGCAATAAGAAAGGAACCTGGAGAATTGTTATGAAAATGTTTACAGTAGGCATACATCTCGGTTACAGATGCAACAACAATTGTGTGCATTGCATAGTTGCCGGAGTGAGGGAAAAGCTGATCAAAGAAGGAAAGCCGACAGACAGGACGACTGATGAGATAAAGGAAATAATCGAAAAGGCTGCCAGGGACGGGGCGGACAAGATATCTTTCACAGGCGGGGAGACAACGATACGGCCTGATTTCCTGGAGCTTCTGTCATATGTGAAAGAAAAAGGCATCAAGGTTGGTCTGCAGACAAACGGGCGCGCTTTCAGCATGCAGGAATTTGCTGACAAGGTGATGGATATCGCGCCTGACATAAATATTGAGATTGCTGTGCATCACGCTGATCCAAAGATGCATGACAATGTGACGCGTGTCTCAGGCTCTGCAAGGCAGACGCTTGAGGGGATAAAGAATCTCAGGGACAGGGGCGCAAAGATAAACCTGAAGACTGTTGTGACAAGATTCAATCATAAGAACCTGAAAAATCTTGTGCAGATGGCATCAGGTCTTGGGATAAGGCAGTTTGACTTTGTCTATCCGCATGGCCTTGGAAACGCGCGAAAATACTGGAAAGATATTGTAGTTCCGTACACAGGCATAATCAAGGATGTTACCGATGCAATTGATGAAGGGAGGAAGACGGGCGTACATATCATGCTTGAAGGTATTCCTCTCTGTTTTCTTGAGGGTTACGAGGATCATGCAAGAGAGAAGATGAGGAGTGCCAAGGAAACTGAAGGTAACAGGAAAGAGCTGTGTTTTCTGTACACTGACCTATCTGATTGGAATAATGCGCGCCGTGAGGTGAAGGCAAAAGTAGACAGCTGCAGGACATGCATATATTTTGATGCCTGCGAAGGCCCATGGGAAGAGTATCTTGAATTGAACGGTGCGGAGGAGTTTGTACCTGTGATAAAAAAATCACTTTAAATCTATTTTTATTTATATCTATCTAATAAAAATTATGGAAGACAGAGAAATCTTTGTTGAACCCCATGCAGACGGTTATTTATTGTATGCACCGCTGCAGGGAAAAGTCATGTTTTCTAAAGAGAACCTGAATAAAAAAACAAAGGATGAGCTTTTTGAGATTTTGATGAAGCAAGGGGTTAATATCACATCTGAAAAAGACAATATGGATTATCTAAATAATCTGCCTTCTGAACTTGTGATTTTACCGACTCATGACTGCAATCTTCGCTGTACATATTGTTATGCTTCAGGGGGTGATTCCAAGATAAGCCTTAAATTACCTGTTGCAAAAGCAGCTATTGATTTTTGTTTTAATGAAAAGTTAAGCAAAAAAGAGAAAAGGTTTTCTATAGTATTTACCGGAGGTGGCGAACCGACCTTAAATTGG
>JAIVYO010000140.1:0-2291 GCA_048635405.1 Campylobacterales bacterium
AATGTGGTTGTGTGCTGCCCTCCTAAGAAATGAGGCATGATCACATAAGTGGCACCCCTATTATATAATTCTATAGATTTATCAATATCTGTGGAAACGACAATTATGATCGTTTTATCATTGTATTCCTTGACCCTGTTGATCAAGATGAGGTTTGTATCAAAGTCAGGTATTGTTGATATTATCATCTTGACCTTTGAAAAATTTAGTTCATTCAAAAATTCAGAGTCGCTGCCATCACCATATCTGCAGTCAACCCCTTCTTTTGCAAGATTGATTATGGTTTCCGGGTCATAGTCCACAACCAAAAACTTGTTTTTTGTCTTTTCAAGATATTTAAGAAGGTCATAGCCTATACGGTTGTATCCGAAAAGAATTATGTCATAGTCTTCAAGTTCCTGATACTTCTGTTCATCCACTTTTCTGCCTTTTCTTTCAAATACTTTCAGATACTTTGATATGTAAGAATATATCTTATTGGAATAAAGCATCATGTAGGTTGAGCCTGCAATAGTTATCAGGCCGACAGAAGTCACAAGAGCCAGGATATCGTTTGTCAGGTGCCCTACCTTGACTCCAAGAGCGATAAGTATTATGGAAAATTCACTTATCTGGGCTACTGTCAGTCCTGCAAAAAAGCTGTTTCTTCTGGTATAACCAAGCATGCCCATAAGAACCATCACAATCAAAGGATTCCCGACAAGTATAAAAGATGAAAGTATTATTATCGGAACAATATAGAAAGTTACATCTGCAAAGATCATCTGCGATCCCATCAGTACGAAAAACAGGACAATGAAAAAATCACGGAATGACCTCATCCTGCAGCCAATCTCATAACGATAAGGAGATAAAGACAGGGTAAAGCCGGCCAGCAATGCTCCTATCTCCATTGAAAAATTAAGATAATGAAAAAGAGATGCTAACAATAGGCACCAGCTCATTGAAAACAGCAATAAATATTCCTGCGATTTTGCAATAAATTTGGTCAGGCCAGGCAATACATAAATCCCTAACAAAAATAACACTACCAAAAGGCCAAAGCCTTTCAGAAGTGTCCCGAAAAGCATATCAGTAAGATTAAACCCTGCAGATACTGAAGATACAACCATCAGGATAAGTATTGCAATCAGGTCCTGCACTATCAGAAAACCTATGGCAATCCTTCCGTACAGTGTCTTCATATCGCTCTTGTCTGAAAGGATTTTCATTATGATTATAGTGCTGCTGAATGTCAGGGCGACTGCAACATACATTGATATTATTGTAGAGAAACCAAACATCTTGCATATTAAAAATCCTACCAGTGTCGTGAACATTACCTGCCCGACGCCTGTAATTAAAGAGACTTTGCCCACCTCTTTTATAACTTTTGGGCTTAGGCCCAGGCCGACAATAAAGAGAAGCAGTGCAATTCCTATATGTGAAAGTATAGATATTGTGTCAACTGAATTGACAATATTTAAAGAATAAGGCCCGACAATGATGCCTGCAAGGATATAGCCAATTATCAAAGGCTGCCTTAACAATTTCATAAACCCGGAAATCAGGGCAGTTATGCCTATGATAATGCTCAGTTCTATAAATATATCCATCCTGTTTCACTTCTTTTTAATAACTTTGCATCAGGTGTTTAAATGAATTTCTATGTTTTTTCTTATATCTGTATATTTTGCAGGCAATTCAGTGGATAAGATATATATTGAATCTTCACACCGGCATTTTCACATAAGCTTAAAAATCAAGACAATCAAATAAACTTATGAAATTCAAAAAAATTCTTGTGACAGGCTTTGAAAAATCTGAAGTAAATCAGACATACTTGGAAAAAATGGATATGCTGGCAGAAAAAATAGTTTTTCTTTCAAAAGACAGTCCTGAAATCAAAAATGAACTGAAAGACACAGATTGCCTGCTGGTAAAATTTAATCCTGTTAGCAGAGAATGGATAGATAACGCCCCTGAACTAAAATATATTGGCGCGTTTGCTACAGGTTATGGAAAAATTGATATTGATTATGCAGAAAGCAAAAAAATTACGGTTTGCAATGTCCCGGATTATAGTACTGAATCTGTCGCAGAACTTGTTTTTGCAGTCATTTTAGATCAATTAAGAGAACTTGAACCCGCAAAAAAACAGGCAAGAACTAGAAATTATTCAGAAGATGGATTTTTGCCAACAGAAATTAAAAACAAAAAATTCGGAATATTGGGTCTTGGAAATATCGGAAAAAGAGTCGCAGAACTTGCTTTATGTTTTGGCGCAGATGTTGGCAAAACATAAAGCAAGT
>JAIVYO010000141.1:0-2154 GCA_048635405.1 Campylobacterales bacterium
TACATCTTTTTCTGCAACAATCTTCGCGGCAGATATGCCGGCACCGCCTGCCTGGTCTGCACTGGTGTTTTCTATCGCTTCAAATGCTTTTATCTTCTCATCTTCAATCTCGGCAATGATGAAGTATGGGCATCTTCCAAACATGCTGCTCACATCACTGTCAAGGTCTTTTCCTGTTGAACTTATCGCTATTTTCATATCAATCCCCCCTTATCATCATAGTGCCGCATTTCGGGCATTTTTTAGTGATACATGGCAATCCTCTTATTTTTTGTTCTTTATGGCCGCAATCAGGGCATACACAATTCATGGCAGGCCCTCCAAAACCTATACCTCTTCCCATTCTTCCAACTCCCGGTCTTACCATCTTAAAAACACCTCCACTTATTTTGATAGCCTTGCCGTTTACGATGGCATCAGCTATCTTCTTCCTTGCAGATAAAATAAGGCGATGAAATGTCGGCTGTGATATGTCCATCTTTTTTGCGCATTCATCCTGGCCCAGACATTCCATATCTTTCAATCTCACAGCCTCAAATTCGTCAACAGCCAATATCGATTCTTCCATATCTATCTTCCTTATCCCTGCCGGCTTGAAATAGGTCACATCAGGCTGGAAACCTACTCTCCTGCAAAGTCTTGGCCTTGGCATACTTATCTGCTCCATATTTTGTATAAAGAATATATATTCATAATATTATATAAGCTTTTGGGTGAGAAAGGCCAGGGTTACAACGAGAATAGCTTGCGGCCTGCTTTATCTTAAAAAAGATAGCATAAAAAATAGATTCAATAATTCTCGCACTTGACCTGAAAGTAGCTTTTTGGATGGCTGCATGAGGGGCATGCTTCAGGAGGCTCTGTTCCTTTATGTACATATCCGCATTCCCTGCAGACCCATTCTACTTCTGTATCTTTCCTGAAGACTGTGCCTGCTTCCACCTCTTTCAGCAGTTTGGCATATCTTTCTTCATGATGCTTCTCTGCATTGGCTATTGCTCTTAAGCGTTTGGCTATATCGGTGAGGCCTTCTTTGTCCGCCGTGTCTGCGAATCCGGGGTACATCTGCGTGTGCTCGAAGTTCTCGCCTGCAATCGCAGCTTTTAGGTTGTTTTCAGTTGTTGATACTACTGTCGGAACTTCTGCTTTTATCATTATCTCTTCGGTATTTCCTGACTTTTCCCTGAGCATGTTTATCATTCTCATAAGCCATTTTGCGTGCTCTTTCTCGTTGTCTGCTGTCAATAGGAAAGTTTCTGCTATCTGCTCAAAGCCTTCTTTCCTTGCGATCTTTGAGTACATAGTGTACCTGTTCCTTGCCTGGCTCTCGCCGACAAAGGCTTTTGCAAGATTCTTCATAGTCTCTTCCATTGAAAACACCTGTCATCTTATATGGCGGATGATTTATTTAAGTCTGCAATATCCGGCTGCTTCTGGGTGTATGCATAAATTATTTAAAATATCAGACCAAATTACAGGGACAATGAAAGATGCATCAGGCGACAAGGAGAATCACTGGAAGACCGGGTTCTGCTTTGGGTTTACATCCGGCATAATCACTACTTTAGGTCTTATGGTCGGGCTTCATTCAGGCACGAACTCTACGCTTGCGGTTGCGGGCGGTGTTGTGACTATCGCTATCGCTGACGCATTTTCTGATGCTCTTGGCATACATATTGCAAAGGAGTCTGAGAATCACCACACGCAAAAAGAAGTATGGTGCGCTACTGTTTCTACATTCCTGTCCAAGTTTCTTTTTGCTTTGACATTCCTTGTGCCGATATTGCTTTTTGACCTCGCTACTGCTGTAAAGGTAAGCGTTGTCTGGGGGATGTCTCTTCTTGCTGTGCTGAGTTATGTGATCGGCAAGGCAGGGAAAGAGAAGACATGGAAAGTGGTTGCTGAGCATCTTTTTATTGCTGTTATCGTTATTGTGATAACATATCATGTCGGGAACTGGGTATCTGCTGTCTTTGTTTGAGAAGAGATATCAATTGGAAATAATACACTATATCCACTTAATCTGCTTCCTGTACCGCCTTTGAAATCTATCTGTCCATATGATTCTTTGTCCATAGAGAGGATGAAAGGTATGCTCCAGGTATAAGTGTCATGAATGGTGTCTCTCATGAAATCTTTCCATGTATATATCAT
>JAIVYO010000142.1:0-2199 GCA_048635405.1 Campylobacterales bacterium
AAAACTCAACAAATAACCCAGTCAGGACACCAATCAATATAATATATACTACAATCTTGTTTCTTGATTTTATCTTATGCAGCAATGATGTTTTGTTTATCTTGAAATCAACTGCATCGAAAAACAACCATAACCCGATCATCAGCAAGAGGTTATTTAATGCTACACTTGTAGGTCCATAAGGCATTATTTCAAAATAACTTAGAAAATATGCAGATAATATTGAGATTAAGCCAAAAAAACCGTAAAAGCGAAACATATTGACTATTTATGTTTACTCTTATAAAACTTTTTTGGAATATGAGGTGACTTGATTGAAGATAATTATATATAATTAACGCATAAACAATAGTATAGTAGGTTTTTACCATGGATAACAACGAAAAGATAGGATTCCACAAAGGAGCACTGGATTGTCTCCTCAAGGAACGTTCAGAGTTCTCAAGAATACTTTCAATTGTTGACGCTCTGATTCAGATGCACACAAAAGCGCTCTCTGATGCAGGCATTGACATAAAGGCCGAGCTTGAGAAAGCAAGGCAGGCAGCAGGCCAGAATCAACAGCAACAGGCAGGCGCTCAGCCGCAGCAGGCAGACGAGAATTTTGTCAACATAGACTCTGCAATACAGGACTCAAAGAAAAATTTCTGATAAATTCCTTTTTTTTATTTTTTTATACCAGTATAGTTCTCCATTCTTTAGTTAATTATATATGCAACATACTCACAAATTTAAGTTCATGGAGGAAACATCAGATTCTAAAGTTGCAGCAACAAAAAAAGCAGTCATAAATCCGGCTGAAAACAGCAGCAAGGAAAAACCAAAAATATCTCCGCCTTCAGCTAAGAAAGCTTCAGATATCCATCCTGATCAGCTGCCTATACTCCGGATGATAAAAATGTCTCTTAGTCTTATAGAAAAGGAGCAGACAAACCTAAAAAAGCTCAAGGATGAACATAATATAGCAAAGCGTTCATTGAAGGAATCTGTCTCAGCATTGAAAAAAGATCTTAAAAAAGACATATCATCAAATTCTTCTTCAGAAAAGATGCTTGAGAAGTCAATTAAAAAGACAGAGGCGAAGCTTAAGAAAGTAGAGGCATCGCTCCAGGGCGGCCTTTCTCAGATAAGAGAGCAGATGAAAGGCATCATGCCAATAATAGCAAAGTATGACCGGAAAAGCGAGCAATACATTATCCAGCAGTTCAAGAGATTTGAAGTGTATTCAAAAGATATAGAAGGGACAATTGATTCTAAGTTTGAGGAGAACAGCCTTATACTGAATAATGCTCTGGACACAATAAACAGGTTTGTGAAAGAGCAGGAAGATTTAAGAGGGCTTGAAATAAGGGAAAATCTCAAAGACCACAGGCAGATAAAGGCAGACATAAATATCATGAAAGAGGAATTTTCAACCATAATCAATGAATATGGAAAGATTGAGAAAGATATAGAAGGTATCAAGAAATCAGAGCTGAGAAAAGAGGAGAATCACATACTTGGGCTTGTTACTGAACTCAGAAAAGATATAAAAGATATTGACAAGGCGATAGATGCAGAGAAGATGAACATAAAGAAGATTGTCTCGGATATCATCAATATTGAGAAGAAAAGGATGGATAATAGCCTTGAAGGCTCAAAGAAATATGTTGACGACAATGTAAAACTGCTTTGCGGACAGGTTGCGACTCTTACTGCCAGAAATGCTCAGCTCGTAAAGCTCCTTGAGAATAAGGAAAAAGAATATGATACGAACAGGTCAGATATGATAGATACGCAGTCAAAAAAGATAGAAGACCTTTTAAGGCTCCTTGATGAATCCCAAAGAGCAAGCAATGAGATGTCTGACAATGCGATAAAAGAGATCAGGACAGAAAATGAATCCCGGTACGATAACAAGCTCAATGAGCTTGTAACTCTTCTGGATAAGTTTCGGGAGCGTGATAAAGAGCGTGAGAAACGCCTGCCTGATCTGATGGTGCGGCTTGAGGACACGATAAGCATACTTAGTGCGAAGGCAGATGATCCGGACGTTCTTGAGAAGAATGTCAAAGATGAGCTTGACAGGATGATGGCAGAGCTCAAGCAGATGCGTGAAGAGAGCACAGTCTGATGCTCACAGCAGTATTTCTATTAGAATAAAAAACTAAACAGAAAAAATCTCACTCGGCGACAGTCCTGAAACCGACAGGTATCTTC
>JAIVYO010000143.1:0-2093 GCA_048635405.1 Campylobacterales bacterium
CAGTTAATCTGAAGGTTTTTGATATATCTGGATCCGGTTTTTCAGTGGAAGAGGACGAAAGCGACTCTGTGCTTTTGCCGGGTATGATTATACCCAAACTGGAGCTAATGTTTGCAAATACATTAAAGTTCCAATGTGAGGCCCAGGTTGTTAGCCGAACGTTTTGTGAGACGGAAAAAAAGAGCCAGGTAAAATGCGGCTTAGTGATTTTGGATATGGATATTCAAGACCACGTAAAACTTTTTATGCAGCAGGTAAAAGACAGCAAGTTTTATCTATGCGCCGAGGTGGATATGGATGCCCTGTGGAATTTCTTTTTTGAAACAGGTTTTATTTATCCGGAGAAATACGCCTTTATTCAAGCCAATAAAGAAGAAATCAAAGAGACCTATAGAAAGCTCTATACACAACATCCGAACATAGCCAGGCATTTTATATATCAGGATAAAGGTGTTATTCTTGGACACATGGCTATGTTGCGTTTTTATGAAAATACATGGTTGATCCATCACCACGCTGCCAATACATCGGCCTCTAATGCAGCCGGACTTGCCGTATTAAATCAGATTGGGCGTTTCATAAATGATTCACATTATCTTTATTCAATCCATCTGAATTTTCTTATCTGTTATTTCAGGCCTGAAAACAGGTTCCCAAACCATGTTTTTGGAGGGGCTGCCAAGAACATAGGGGACTCAAAAGGTTGTTCAATTGATCCTTTTGCCTATTTTCATTATCAAAAAACATCTGATCATAAATCGGATATGCCGAAACTGTGGGAGTTGACTGAAGGTAAATCCGGAGATCTCCTGGAACTGGAAAGCTTTTACGAAGATGTGTCAGGCGGGCTCATGATTCAAGCTCTGGATTTGGAACCGGGAATAAGCAGCCATGAAGAACTTTCAAAAGAATATCAGCGTCTTGGTTTCAAAAAGGAAAGAAATCTTTACGCTCTAAAGAAAGATGGCAGCCTGAAGGCAATCATAATGGCAAGTGTCTCAGATATCGGCTTAAACATGTCTGAACTAACCAATTGTATCAAAGTCATTGTGCTGGATCAGGATGGTTTCTCTTGCGACATCTTCTATTCAATGCTATCTATTTTGTCAGCACAATATGTGCAACAAAGAATTCCCGTGCTCCTCTATCCTGTCAATTATGCAGAGAATCAGTCCGTATCTTATGAGAAGATATATAATATGTGGATACTGAGCATGGAATATACGGATCATTATTTAAGGTATTTTAAGCGGTTACTCAGGACTGTTTAGCATTGAAGGTTTTGTTATGATTTTTTCGGTTTTGACCACAACAGAATCGTCTGAAGAAGCAAATCCGCAATTGTATAACAGCAGGATACTGGATTGCTATATCAAGCTTCTTAAGAAAAGATATAAAGATCTCAACATAAACGAATTGTTAAGTTGCGCAAAAATAAAACCTTACGAGATTGCCGACCAGGGACACTGGTTTACCCAGGAACAGGTAGACCTCTTTTACAAAACAATAGTAGAATTTACCGGTAACAAGAATATAGCACGGGAGGCGGGTCGATACGCAGCATCGCCTGGTAGTATTGGAGACGTGAAGCAGTACTGTCTTGGAATGGTTAGCCCTGGCAGAGTGTATGAAATGATAGGAAAGACGACTGCCAAATTTGTGAGATCGTCAACCTATGAGTCAAAGATAATAGCTTCCAACAAGATCGAAGTCACCGTCACGCCTCGAAAAGGTGCCACCGAAAAACCGTTTCAATGTGAAAACAGAATCGGATTCTTCGAAGCTATTTCAATGCTTTTTAGCAATAAACTGCCTCAAATCGAACACACGGAATGTATGTTTAGAGGTGGAGACGTTTGCCGTTATATCATTTCCTGGGAAGAATCCTCTTCTGCTTTCTAGGAGACGTTTGCCGTTATATCATTTCCTGGGAAGAATCCTCTTCTGCTTTCTGGAAGAAAATAAGAAATTACTCAGTCTTGTTTCTATTTTTGATCTGCCTTGTTTCTGTTATTTTTATTCCATCTATTGCCCTGACAACGCTTTTGCCTGCTTCGGCTGTTATAGTCCTTGTTTTGTCGTTAGTGAGCAGT
>JAIVYO010000144.1:0-1960 GCA_048635405.1 Campylobacterales bacterium
GCCAAAATCAACTCGCCGGAAGTATTTTACAGTTTTATTTTCTTGACAGAAAGGCTAGGTCTCACCCGCGAGTACAAAGAAGGGATACTTGAAATATTTGAGCTTTTCTCTGAAAATTATAAAGACGACAGGTTTTATCATAATCTTGATTGCCACATGTCTGATTTCCAGAAGATATATAATTCCCTCGGCGGCGAAAAAGAGCTGTTTCCGGTAAAAGAATCCACAGGATCAAAATATCTACGATTAGGAACCGTTAATAATCCTTAATTTTTATCCTCAATTCTATCCAGATAAACATTCAAGAATCCGATGCAATGACTGGTAAGATATGGCGTCTTCCCGAGCGATATCTTCTTGGCACCGGCATCTTCAAGAACCTTTACCTCATCATCTGAAATATCTTCCTTGTCGCCAAGCACAAAAAATGCGTTCTCAGATATGTCAACAGAAGAGATATCTTCCCCATCCTCGCAAAGAATATAGAAATCACAGCTCTTGTTCTCTTCAACAAGCTCCTCAAAACTTTTCCTGCAGGAAAATATCCCGGGCGTCGTCTGAACCACCCTTCCTTCCTCAAACCTTTCAATAGCCTTTTTCAGAAATATTGTGATGTTTCTCTCGTCAGGCTGGACTTTCCTCACTTTCTCACCTGTTATCTTAATATAGATAGGTGGGTTAGGCTCGCCGAAAAGAATCGTATGGAACACGACATCACGTCTTAATGAATGCGACAGCCACAGCGCGGAATTGACGGCCCTCGCTATTATGTCAAGCCGTCCTGCCCCTCCTGCAGTGTCATTGAGATTGAAGTCCCCGCAGGTCCTGCCTTTAGTGGATTTCACATAGAAATGCCTCATAAGAAGACTTATTAAGAGAGTTTTATAAATAAACACTATGCATCAATTCAGGATAATTGTCACAGGAAATGTGCAGGGTGTAAGCTACAGGCGCTTTGCCAAGACCTGGGCAGACAATATAGGTATCAAAGGCTGGTGCAGGAATCTTGATGACGGAAATGTCGAGATTCTCGCAGAGGGAAGCAAGGAAGATATTGACCGCTTTGGAGACAAGCTGAAAGAAGGCCCTCTCCTCTCAAAAGTGTCTGACGTAGACATAAAGCACGAGCCGAAGACATCGCAGTTCAGCTCTTTTGAGATAAAGGGCAGGCAGGCTTGAGCCTGCAATTGTGTGTTATATAAACTATATAAGCAGATTATTGCAATAATTACTTATGGTATTTTCATATTTAAAGAAATTTAAGATAGATATCAACAAGAAGACACCTAAGATGAATATGGATCGCATAAATCCGATAACCCGCGCCATGGACAAGAACCTTGAAAACCTTCAGAACCTCAAAGGCAGGAAAGTGACAATAGAGGTGAAGTCACTTTATGATCAGGTCTCCAACCTTCTGGTCATAAACGAATATATCTCAGGCAAGGTCGTTTATGTTGACCATTACGGTATAATGCTTAATAATGCAGTGCGAAAAAAATATGTCAACAACAAATATCAAGGTGAGATGCACACGCCCTCAAAGAAATGCCTGGTGTACCATAAGATCATAAATTACATCTATACCGATGAAGATGTTCCTGTTTTTAAGCAAGAGAAAAAGAAAGAGCGGCATAAGGAATAACTATATATTCTAATCTTGTTTTCAGTCCTTTCTGCCCGTGCAGATGATGTTTCAGGACATGATAATCAAGATAGAGTCACCTAAAAGCATTTAAAACTATCAGCAATAATATAAAGGATTCAGCATAAGAACACATATATTAGTGGGCTCGTAGCTCAGTCTGGCTAGAGCACCGGACTTTTAATCCGGGTGTCGGGGGTTCAAATTTCAAAAATCTGGAGATTTTCTTATTTCCAGACTTTGTCTGAAAATCCCTTCGGGCTCACTCTTATTTTCTCCCATTCTCTTAATCCCAAAAAACACTTATAACCTTTC